>CACZOW010000055.1 GCA_902782885.1 uncultured Ruminococcus sp.
ACCTTGAGCGGCACTTTGAGCGGGAAGCAGTTTTCCATCTCCCGGGCGAGCAGTTCGCGCACCGCTTCCGCCTCGTCCCGCGCCGCGTCGATCAGCAGTTCGTCGTGCACCTGAAGGATGAGCCGGGACTTGTAGCCGCCTTCCTCCAGGGCGCGCTCCACGTTGATCATGGCGCGCTTGATGATGTCCGCGGCGGTGCCCTGGACGGGCATGTTCATTGCCACCCGTTCGCCGAACTGGCGCGTCATGTATTTGTTGGCGGGGCTCAGCTCCGGCAGCGGGCGGCGGCGGCCGGAAAGGGTGACGGCGTAGCCGTTGTCCTTCGCGAAGGCGACCGCGTATTCCATGAACGCCTTGATCTGCGGATAATGCAGGAAGTAGTTGTCGATCAGCTGCTTCGCGGCGTAGTTGGAGATGCCCAGGTCGCGGGCCAGACCGAAGCTGCTGATGCCGTAAACGATGCCGAAATTGACCGCTTTGGCGCGCGAACGCATCTGGGGCGTGACCATATCCATCGGGACGCGGTTGACCACCGCCGCGGTGGAGGTATGGATGTCCAGGTCGTTTTCGAAATTCGCGATCATCAGCGGGTCGCCGGACATTGACGCCAGCACCCGGAGCTCGATCTGCGAGTAGTCCGCGTCGATCAGCACGTGGTCCGCGTCGGAGGGCACGAACGCCTTGCGGATCAGTTTGCCCAGTTCGCTGCGCACCGGTATGTTCTGCAGGTTCGGTTCGGAGGAGGACAGCCGCCCGGTGGCGGTCAGATTCTGGTTGAACGTGGAGTGCACGCGCGAGGTGGCCGGATCGATCACGTTCAGCAGACCGTCAATATACGTGGATTTCAGCTTGGCGTTCTGCCGGTATTCGATCACGCAGGGCACGATGGGATGCTCCTCCGCCAGCGCCTCCAGCACGTCCGAGTCGGTGGAATAGCCGCTCTTGGTCTTTTTGGTGCCCTTGAGTCCCAGGTCCTCGAACAGCACTTTGGCCAGCTGGCGCGTGGAATTTATGTTGAACTCGTACCCCGCGTAGCCGTATATCTCCGCCTGCAGTTCCGCGATGCGTGCTTCCATTTCGCGCCCTTCCTCCCGCAGCACTTCGGGGTCAACGCGGAATCCCCGCAGCTCCATGCGCGCCAGCACCGCCGCCAGGGGCAATTCGATCTCTTCGTACAGTTCAGTCATTCCCGCCGCCGCGAGCTTTTCGAGCGCCCGGAGGTGGGCAACGCGTATCCCCTCGCAGTCCGACGGCACCCCCTGCCCCGCCAGAAAACGCAGCACCATGGCAAAGTCATCGGAACTCCGGGTGGAATCCAGCAGGTACGACGCCAGCGACAGGTCGCCGCCGATCCCGCGGAATCCGATCCCCTGCCGGCAGCATTCGCGCACGAAGGGTTTGGCTTTGAAAAATACTTTTTTGACGGTTTTGTCCGACAAAAGCGCCTGAATTTCCGGCTCCGGCAGCGCGTTTTCGGCTATTTTGCCGCGATACGCGGGCAATTCCGGCCCGACATACAGCGTAAATTCCGTTTCGGGCCGTTCTTCCGGTCCTTCGCGGGCAATATTGTAGTCAATATACACGAATTCCGGCCGTTTTTCCGCGATCTGCGCGGCAAATCCGGCCGCGTCAACGGTGGTCAACTCTTTTTTAGTGCCGGTTCCCGGCGTTGACGCATAATCGAACAGCGAGAGCGCGTCGTCGCCGTTCTCCGCGTTGTCCGCGGCGTCCGGAGCGCCGGCACCTTCCCCGTCCGGCAGCGGCGCCGTGAATACGTCGAAACCGCCCGCGGTCTCTGTCATGCCGCCGGGGAGCAATTGTCCGCCGGTGAGCCTCCGCGCCCAGCGCTTGAATTCCAGCCGGTCGGAGATCGCTTTGAGCGCAGCAGGATCGCCGCCGCGCACGCGCAGCGCATCTTTGCCGGCCGCCTCCGGATCCAGCGGGACCGCGGTGTTGATGCGGCCGAGATCCAGGCTGAGGTATGCCAGGCTTTTATTGTCCGTCAATTTAGTTTTGAGCGACGCGCGGGGTATCTCTTCGAGGTGCGCGTACACGCCGTCCAGGCTGCCGTACTCGGAGATCAGTTCCTGCGCGGTCTTGGGACCTACGCCGGGCACGCCGGGGATGTTGTCCGAACTGTCCCCCTGCAGCGCCTTGAGGTCGATCAGCTGCGCGGGCTTAAGACCGCCGTAATTGTCCGCCACCGCGGCTTCGTCGTACAGCACGTCCGCTTTGTTGCCCGCCAGCATCACCGCCACGTTGTCCCGCACCAGCTGCAGCGCGTCGCGGTCGCCGGTCAGAATGACCGTATTGCCGTCGAAAGCGCGGGAAAGCGTACCCAATATATCGTCCGCCTCGTACCCGGGCAGTTCAAACCGCGATATCTGCATCGCGTCCAGCAGTTCTTTGAGCACCGGCATCTGCGCGGCGAGCTCTTCGGGCATGGGTTTGCGGGTGCCCTTGTACGCGGTGTACATGCCGTGGCGGAAAGTGGGTTCTTTGCGGTCGAAGGCCACCGCGACGTGGGTAGGTTTCAGTTCGTCCAGCTGTTTGAAATATATCGTCAGGAAACCGAAGATCGCTCCCGTGGGGAGTCCTTCGGCGTTTTTCATGAAACTGTTCTGCGTTCCGTAGAACGCACGGTTGATCATACTGTTTCCGTCAATGACCAGCAGCCTGTCCATCAGCATATTCACCTCGCGGTCAATTTTAACACACAGGAGCACAAATATCAAAGGGGCCTTTGCCATTTGCCATTTGCCATTTGCCATTTATTTAGAGCTGCCGCATCCACCTGCCGCGGCGGAAAATTACCGCGCCCAGCACCGTTTTCAGCAGCGTCAGCAGGCGGTCGATGAGGTAGATCAGGGGCACGGCGAGGGGCGTGAGGCGGACGAGTATTGCCACCGCGGGCACCAGGACCACCCATGTGAAGCCGGAGTCGAAAATGATCGTTACGCTCATCTGGCCGCCGGAGCGGATGATGAAATAGAGTTCGTTGACGATAGCCTCGATAGGAATGGTGAGCGCGCAGATCAGCATCAGCCGCGCCGCCAGCGCGCGCACTTCGGGCTCGATGTTGTACAGTTTCGGGATCGCGCCGGACAAAGCCGCAAACGCCCCGCTCACCAGCACGCCCAGGGCCAGCGTCAATCCCATCAGCCGGTACGAATCGGTCTTCGCGCCGTCCATATCGCCGGCGCCGAGGCGTTGACCTACGATTATGCCGCCCGCCGAGCCCAGCGACGCGAAGGTCACGAAGAACAGGTTGAAAACGGTCATATCGATGTTGTACGCGGTCACCACGTCCAGCCCGCGCAGCGAGTACTGGCGCGCCACCACGGTCATGCCCAGCGCCCACATGGTCTCGTTGAACACCAGGGGCAGGCTTTTGGTCAATATCTGCTTCACCAGCCCGAGCGGCACCCGCAGCGTACGGAGCGTGCCCATAATGAACGGATGACTGCGCCGCCGCACCAGCAGACTGACGGCGATCACGCCGAATTCGGCAAAGCGCGACGCTGCGGTGGCAATTGCCGCCCCCGCCACGCCCAGCTTCGGCGCGCCCAGTTTGCCGAAGATCAAAACGTAATTCAGGATGAGATTGACCGCCACCGCGCACAACCCCGCTGCCATGGGCATCACGCTCTTGCCGGTCTCCCGCAGCGACGACGCGAATGCCTGGGACAAGCTGTACGGCAGCAGCCCGATCAGATTAATAAACAGGTACGTGCGGGCAAAACCGACCGCCGCGGCGCGCACCTCCGGATCTTCCTCATTGATAAACCGGCTGACCAGAAACTCTCCGGCGCCCAGAAAGAGCACAGTCGCCCCGGCGGTAAGCAGCACCACGGCGACGAGTTTGAAACGCAGGATACTTCGAAAACCTTCCCGGTCCCCGCGGCCGAAAAACTGCGCGCCGAGAATGCCGGCGCCGGAGACCATGCCGAACACGCAGAGGTTCAGAACGAACAGCAGCTGGTTGCCGACGGCAACGCCCGCGATCTGCGCCGTGCCGGTGCGGCCGATCATCAGGTTATCCAGCATGCTGACAAAGTTGGTAATGCCTGTCTGCACCAGTATGGGGAGCAGCAGCGCCAGCACCCGTTTATAGAATTTTCGGTCGCCGATATATTTCATGGAGCCTCCGTCGTTTTGCGCCAATTGCCGCCGGCCGGTACATCGATCGCATCTGGGCAGGTGCGGCATCCGCAGCAATATACCAGAAAAGGGGGCATATTGCAACCCGGGATCGGCGGTAGTATAATCAAATGGCAGATGCAGCCGCATTGACGCCAACACACAACGGAGGGAACGAAAATGAAAAAGATAAAAATAATTGCCCTGGCGCTCATTATCCCGCTGGTGCTGAGTATTGCCGCCTGTAAATCGGACAAAGCAGAGAAAGCAGCACAAAAGGCCGCCAGGGAGGCATATCAGTTATACACGGCCGCGTTGGAAAAGACCAACGGCCAGGCCGACATCACCAGCAGTCAGAAAATTGCCGCCGATATGACGATCAACATCGGAAAGCAGAAGGTCAGCATGCGGACCGCGGTCATGACCGACAGCAAGATCAAAAACTACC
>CACZOW010000056.1 GCA_902782885.1 uncultured Ruminococcus sp.
CCGAGTTAATGGCAAAGCATTTCGTTCCCCAGAAATGCGGCGCCATCGCTCGGTTCGCAGCATTAGTCCACGTATACCGTCAGCACCACGTCGATCAGCATATTCGGAGCATTGGGATAGTTGGATATGCCTTTTAGTGCTTCGCTGTCCAGTTTGTCCGGATCGAACGTGCCGTACAGGCGGACAGTTGCCCGGCCGGACTTCAGAGCAGTGGCCACAAAACACACTTCGCACTCGGGCGCCTCATCTTTGCTGAGCAACTCGAATCGAACCGAATCGGACGATTCGAATTCCACGGATAATTCGTAAGTGCCCTCAGGCAGCGGCTCATTGCGGAACCATAGAACAGGTATCTTGAGCGCCTCGCCCGGCTTCAGGTGTACATCCTGGTAAGTGGTGAGGTTGTATGCATTGTCAAAGCCGTGCCGGAACAAAAAGTAGTTGGATCGACGCGAGGCATTTCCGGGCGCCGGGGGGATCAGCGAAGGATCCGCGTCAGCGGGGTACGGTCTGGTCTCCGGACTGGCGAATATCGCGTCGAGGGTGTCAATGAAATTACCGCCGCTGATCTTCCATACGCCATCCACCAGTTCAAACTCGAAGTCCAGATCCATCACATCGCCTGAGTATCTCCAGCCGGTGAGCCGCACCGTTGCCCGCGTATCGTTCGCACTCAGCACCTCCAGTTGCGCACGCTCTATGCCATAGTCGCCAAAAGCGCTGCGGTCGCTGGCGTGTCCTGCCCAGGAATAAACCGCATCATCGGTGAAAAGCAGATAGTCGCCGCTGCTGAACAGCCGGTCCGCCAGCGCATCTGTCATAAACCGGCGGGCATATCCGCTCCAGATCCAGGGAGCAGACAGCGTGCCCGTAACGCGGGTGTATTGCCGGGCGCCGCGGTACACCTGTTTAGGAGCGTTGGAAAGCTTTGCATCAAACAGTGCTACTTCAATGAGCCCTTCGGTGTCAACGTGCGCCCACATATATAGATCGCACAGCACGGTGGTAATGACGCGCCGGGCGTTGTCAGCGCTGAACTCCGTTGCCGCGAATCCGGACGCATACTCGCGCAGCGCCGCGTCGGCGGTGTTCAGCTCCGCCAGTTTCCAGCCGTTGTCCCATACGAACGACACCGCAATGGTGACCTCCTCGTTCCTGTAATATACGTCATACATGCCTCTGTTATGGGTGCGCAGCCAGCCGGTCCCCGTTTCCTCGTCCAGTACCAGCCCGTTAAGTTCCTCCTCGGTGAAGTCGAAATTGTAATAATAACTGTACTGCGCGCCGTCAGGATAGCTGAAATACCACACTCCGTTATCGTCAACGGAAAATTTGTCGAAAAACGTCTCGTTGCTGTTGAACACGGCGGCAATATCGCTCACGAATGTTTTATTTATCAGCTCTCTGACGCTGTCCGGATCATACCCCTCCATCAAAGGCCGGTTTAAAAACGGAATGGCGGCTTCATTATACGTTTTGTAGCCAAAGCTTTTCGAGGTCCGGTCCAATTGATAGTTTTGATCCGGTCTGCCTTCGTACCACCGGCAATAGCCCTGCATACTGTAGATTATATTGACGCCGTCGCGTATGAGCATGATCGCCTCTTCGCGGGAGATCTTTGAAGGATCGGTGCTGCGCGGTACAGCGGCGGGCGGCACGGGAAAGACTGACATATCCGCCTCGAACGCATCTAATGCAAACGTTTTATAAAACTCTTCCGTCGGTTTCCGGTCAACGCAGACGATACAGCCATCCAGCAGGAATATGCAGTAATTGTATATGCTGCCGCCCGCATATTCTCTGGTGAAAACGATGGTATCCACGGGCCCGTCGCGCATGATGAACTGTTTGTTGCGGGCCGAGGTATACACTTCATTCTTCGCTTCAAAAACGCCTTTGGGAACCGGGAACGACGGATCGACCAGCGCGATGACCTCCCCGATGCTGCACCCGGTCAGGTCATGACCTTCGATCAGATCAAGATACGTGACGCTGACCAGCTCCCCGCTTGTTTTCACGTAATATTCTATCCAGGGCAGATTAAACAGGCCGTTAGACCTGATATCTGCTATGGAAACCGGCATACGTTCGCCGTCCAGCACCGGCGCCACCGGGCTGACGGTCCCGTCGGTAAACAACTGCACAAAGCGCGCGTACTGCGGGCCGTATTCTTCGCTCGCGCCGTTTCGCATCAGTTTGTAAAACGCGAAAGATTCCTCGGTCAATACCGCGGCCAGCTGATCGTACGTTCTGAATTCATATAGATGTGAGCGTTTAGGCTGTTCGTACAGCGGCGTGACGGCGGGCGGCGCCGTGGGTGTCGCGGTAGGTTCCGGCGTTGCGGTGGGGGCAATCGTTGCCGTGGGCTCCGGTGTCGCTGTAGGCTCCGGCGTGTCCGTGAACTTCGGCGTTTCGGTCGTGGGTGCGTCCGTCGGCGCAGTCGTGGGCAATATCGACGGCACAATCGCATCCGTTACCGCCGGTGCAATCGTGTCGGGAGTGTGGTCGATCACGCTGCTTCCGGGGTCAACTTTCCGCCTGCTTTTATATCCGGCCGTGATCAATCCCGCCGCGATGCCCGCAAGCACCACCAGCACGATCACTGCCGCAACTATCTGCCATTTGCCCTTTGCCATTTGCCCTTTGCCCCTTTGCCATTAATCCACGTACACCGTCAGCACCGCGTCGATCAGCAGGTTGTCCTCGCGCCTGCCGTTATCGGACAGCGATTTGGCGACTTCGGCGCTCAGTTTGTCC
>CACZOW010000057.1 GCA_902782885.1 uncultured Ruminococcus sp.
AGAAGGAGCGGCCGACCACACCGAGCGTTTTGATCCCGGCCGCAGAACAGGATAGAAGGAGCGGCCGACCACACCGAGCGTGTTGATCCCGGCCGCAGAACAGGACAGAAGGAGCGGCCGACCACACCGAGCGTGTTGATCCCGGACCCGCGGACGAGGCGGACCATTTACAAACGCGCGAAAGACGGATATAATTGACCGCGTGATCCCACAATAAAGAATCGGAGGACAAGCACATGCCTTTTATTGACGCCCGCATATCCAAAAAACTCACAGATGAGCAGAAAGACCTGCTCAAAAACGGTCTCGGCGGCATAATGTCGCTGATCGGCAAGCCCGAATCGTACACGATGATCTGCATTCAGGACGGCTGCACGCTGTATTTCGGCGGAAAGCGGGCTGATGAAGGCGCTTATCTGGCCGTGGATATTCTGGGCAGCAAAAATCCGGACAATTCGGCTAAATTCACCGCGGCCGCCTGCCGTATACTGAGCGAACAGTTCGGCATCCCCGGGAACAATGTGTACGTGGAGTACCGCCACACGCCCGACTGGGGCTGGAACGGGGGCAATTTCTGATATGACCGAAGACAGCGCCGTGCGGCGCCTGGTGATGTGCGCCGTATCGGCGGCGGTGATCTGCGTTGTCGCCCCCTTTTCGATCCCTATAGGCGCCGTACCGCTTTCGCTGGCAACGCTGGCCGTAATGCTGGCGGGCACGCTGACCGGGCCGCTGGGCGGCGCCTGCAGCACGGCAGTATATCTGCTGCTGGGCATGACGGGCCTGCCGGTGTTTTCGGGTTTTCGCGGCGGCGCGGCGGTACTGGCGGGACCCACGGGCGGTTACCTGTGCGGCTATCCGGTATTGGCCGCGATATGCGGCCTGTCGCTGCCGCTGCTGCGTGTTGTCCGCCGGAAACGCGGGCATGAACCGAGCAATTTAACGGCCATTCTGATGATTGCCGCCTGCGCCGTGACCGGCACGGTATTGCTGTACGCGGCGGGGACCGCATGGTTCTGCGCGGTCACAGGCATGTCGTTTTCAAAGGCGCTCGCCGTTTGCGTGCTGCCCTTCCTGCCCGGCGACGCGCTGAAGATCGCCGTGTGTATCGCGTTGACGCTGGCGCTGCGGCGCCGCAATATATTCAAGCGGAGGAATTCATGAGGTATCCGGATTTTTTAAAGCCGGGCGGGACGCTCGGATTTATTGCCCCCTCGTTCGGCTGTGCGACCGAACCGTATATAAGCTGTTTTAACGCGGCGCAGGAGCGGTTCCGGCGGGAAGGATACGGTATCGTCCTCGGCCCCAACTGCTACGCTTCCGACGGTTCGGGCAAGAGCAGTACGCCTCAGAACTGCGGCGCGGAGGTCAACGGATTTTTCACCTCTCCCGCGGCGGACGTGCTGATCTCCTGCGGCGGCGGCGAGACGATGTGCGAGGACCTGCCGTTCATCGATTTTGACGCGATCAGGTCTGCGCCTCCGAAATGGTTCATGGGCTATTCGGACAATACCAACCTTACCTTCACCCTCCCCGTTCTGTGCGATACGGCGGCAATATACGGTCCCAACGCCCCCGCCTTCGGAATGAAGGAGTGGCACGGATCGCTGCACGACGCCTGGGCGCTGCTGCGCGGCGAAAAGTGCGTATTTCACAGCTACCCGCTCTGGGAGCGCGAGAGCCTCAAAACGCCTGAGGATCCGTTCGTACCGTACAATCTCACCGAACTCACCCGCCTGCGCACCGTTTCTTCCTCCGGCTCCGTGAATTACCCCGTGGATTTTTCCGGCCGGCTGATCGGCGGCTGTCTGGACAGTTTGATAAACCTGGCCGGTACGCCCTACGGCAAAGCGCCGGAGTTCGCGGAAAAGTACGCTCAAGACGGCATCATCTGGTTTTTGGAGTCGTGCGAGCTCACTACGATGGGCATACGGCGCGCGCTGTGGCAGCTCACTATGGCAGGCTGGTTCCGCCACGTGCGCGGTTTCATTTTCGGGAGGCCGTTTATGATCGACGACCGGTTCGGCGACGAGGGCCCGGCGGATGCGGTGCTGAGCGCGCTGTCCGGGTTCGGCGTACCCGTCGTACTTGACGCGGATATCGGCCACCTGCCGCCGTCAATCCCTGTGGTCTCCGGGGCGCTCGCTCACGTAAAAGCGGTGACCGGCGCGCTTTCGATCGAATATTTTTTTGAGTAGCTCAGGGGTCCGATCAAGGGTCCGATCAGGGGTCTGTCCCCCGTACAAACGGGATCGCTTCCCCGTTCAAATGCAAAGGATGGTTGAAAATGGCTGACAAATCTACGCCCGGCGCGGCGGAAAAAGTTCCGGATAACACTTCAAAAACTAAAAATGTCAATTCCGGCAGACGGATCGAAGATATCGACTGGAAGCTTTCCGAAGATTTCAGCGTCATACCCGCTCAGACCATGCGCGGCGTCAAACTGTGTTCCGAAGCGCTGGAGATCAGCGATGTGCTGGACGAGGACGGCGACATCGTCATAACCTTCAACCGCGAGATGTGCGATTCGGACGGTTACCCGGGCAACGTGCACCGCGATGACAATGTTTTCACGCAAGCGCCCCGCCGCAACCGCATCTGGATAAACCCGGACAGGCCGTATTCCTTCTTCCTGCCCTGCACCACGGTGAAGCACGGCACCGATGAATCCGTGCGTCCGGACTTCAACTGCAAGATCTGCAACAAGGGCATGCCCTGCCGCCCCGCGCTGGCCGCGTACTACAAGTACCTGATGCAGTTTCACCCGGACGAATTCCGGCGGCAGCGGGAGGAGTATTTTAAGAACAAAGACGCCGTTGACGGTCTGCTGAACCGGAAGCGTCCGCTGCCCGACCTGGAGTACGGCGCGGCGGAATTGCCCGTGATGCCGCTTCGTCGGATAAAGGAGATCCGCGACGAAATTGACAACTATTCCTACGACGTGGGGTTCTCGGAAGAGGCGGAGTATCCGTTGTCCCTGACCTGGTTTGGAAGCGGCAGCAAGCCCTCCGCCGGACGCACGGATAACTGGCGCGCGCAGGCCCTCAACGCCTTCGTAGAAAACAGTCTGAACAATACCGTCGCGCAGAAGTATTCCACCGCGGATGCCGAAAAAATGCGCTATCTGCTCATTCTGAAGCTGCTGGAGGATCCGGGCGAATACGCCGCGTACGTGGAGCGCGTAAAGAATATTGACAGCGGCGCGCCGGATATACAGGGCGACAGTTACTACGGCGTGGTGGCGGGCAACGACCGTCAGGAAGTCGCGCAAAAGGTCAAACAGATCGCCGAGGCGATCCAGCTCAAGTTCGCGATCCCAAATACGTACAGCCAGTTCTCCGCCATGGATCTGATGCAGAGCCTTGCCAAAGTTAACGATTACCCCCGCTACACCCCCATGGTGTACGAGAGCCTGCGCGACGACACGATCTACCTGATAACCGGCCTTCCGGAATTCACCAAAGCATACCGTTCCGCTCCCAGCGACTACGGCGATCCCGCGCGGCGCCAGGTGGAACATTTCCTGTACGAGATCTCCGAATTCAAGCTGCACCGGTTCATACTGCTCGCGGGCACCGAGGACGCGGTCAACGATTTTCTGTCCCTCTCTCCTTCGCTGCAGATCTTCTTCAACAACAACCGCGTGATCATCAAGGACAAGAATATTGACGAAATATTCGACATGTTCAG
>CACZOW010000058.1 GCA_902782885.1 uncultured Ruminococcus sp.
CCCCGGGCAAAACCCGGGGCCGTTCTCTATGGGCAACTGCGGAACTAGGATTCGAACCCAGACAAAATGAGTCAGAGTCATTCGTGCTGCCATTACACAATTCCGCAACACATTGCCGCCGGCTTTTCAACCGGCGAAGCGCATTATACCACCCTTAAAAATAAAATGCAACAACTTTTTTTGAGGCCGCGAATTATCGCGGAATTATCCCCGAAATTACCACTTTGGATCAGAAATTCACCTGCGGAGAAAATTTTGAAAATCCGCGCCAACGTGCTTTTAATTTTAAAAAGACTATGATATAATACAGGAACAGACATGCGGGCGTTACAAGAGAATACGCTGATTCGAGGACCGTACCCGGGCAACCGCGGAAGGGCCGGACGGATAAGCATGTATGCAATGCGGCACAGCTGCGAAAAGCAAAGCAGGGGCGCGGAGCGTTGACCCTGCGCGGCCGCGGCACGCGAGCCGCCGGAACACGGCGGAAATTGACATCAATCAAGCCCAGGAGGACTTTATTATATGAACATGATAACTAATAAGACAAAAAAACTGCGCATTATCCCGCTGGGAGGCATCCGCGAGATCGGCAAAAACCTCACTGTATTTGAAACAGACACCGACATGATCATTGTTGACTGCGGAATCGCGTTCCCCGACGCGGACATGCCCGGCGTTGACTCCGTCATACCCGACATGACCTACCTGACCCAGAACAAGCACAAGATCCGCGGCCTCTTCCTGACCCACGGCCACGAAGACCACATCGGCGCGATACCGTTCCTCTTCAAAGAGATCAACGTACCCATCTACGGCACCCGTTTCACCCTCGGCCTGGTGGAGAAAAAACTCGACGAAGAAGGCATCACCGCCGGCGTCGAGATGATCGAAATGCACTACGGCGAGATGGTCATCAAAGGCGACTTCTGCATAGAATTCATAAGGACGAACCACAGCATCGTTGACGCCGCCGCCCTCGCGATCATAACGCCCTGCGGCATAGTGCTGCACACCGGCGACTTCAAAGTTGACTATACGCCGATCAACGGGCAGCCCATTGACCTCATGCGCATGGCCGAACTGGGCGAGAAGGGCGTGCTGCTGCTCATGTCCGACAGCACCAACGCCGAGCACCGCGGCTTCACCATGTCCGAACGCACCGTCGGCCGCACGTTCGAGGAGATCTTCGCGCGGACAAAGGGACGGATCATCGTGGCAACATTCTCCTCCAACGTTTCGCGCGTGCAGCAGATAATCAACACCGCCGTGCGCTTCGGGCGCAAGTGCGTGATCTGCGGACGGAGCATGGTGGGGGTAATTGACGTCGCGCTGGAAAAAGGGTACATCGAGGACGCGGAGGCGCTCATTGACCTCGAAGAGATCGACAAATATCCGCCCGAAGAGCTGGTCATCATCACCACCGGCAGCCAGGGCGAGCCCATGTCCGCTCTCACTCGTATGGCGGTGGCAACGCACCGGCAGATCGACATCGTTCCCGGCGACACCGTCATCATTTCCGCGAGCCCGATCCCGGGCAACGAAAAACCCATTGCCCGCATGATCGACGAGCTGTGCAAGCGCGGCGCAAACGTCATCCACAAGTCCCTCGCCGAAGTGCACGTTTCCGGCCACGCCTGCGAGGAAGAGCTCAAGCTGATAATGACCATCGTCAAGCCCAAATATTTCTGCCCTGTTCACGGCGAGTACCGTCAACTCATGCGGCACAAGAATATTGCCGTCGAGCTGGGCATCCCCGATGAAAACTGCTTCATTCTCGAGAACGGCCGCGTGCTGGAGTTCGAGGGCGACGTGGTGCACTGCGACGAGATGGTGCAGGCGGGCAACGTGCTTGTCGACGGCCTGGGCGTCGGCGACGTGGGCAGCATCGTGCTGAGGGACAGACGTCATCTGGCCGAGGATGGTCTGATCGCGGTGGTAATGACGGTGGATTCACGCACCGGCGCGCTGCTGGCGGGGCCCGACGTGGTCTCCCGCGGCTTCGTGTACATGCGCGAGTCCGAGGATATCATTGCCCGCATACGCGAGACTACCAAGGATGCGCTGGAGCGCAGTGAGATCTTCGGCGGCCGCAAGGATTGGGCGTATAAGAAGACGCTTATCCGCGATGCGATCCACGAGTACGTGTACGAGCAGACGAAGCGCAATCCGATGATCCTGCCTTTGATCATGGACGTGGCTGCGGGCGAGCACGCGGACAATGGCGCCGCTTCTTCCGATCCCGCCGGCGTCAATGATCCCGGCGCGGTCAACGCTCTTTCCGATCTTTTTGCTCCCGATGCTTCCGCGTCTGATTCCGACGAGCCTGCCCGCCGCGTGCCTGATGAGTTTTGAACACGGGGACAGACCCCGCGCATCGACTGCGGGGGGCTTGAACTGAACACGGGGACAGACCCTGCGCATCGACTGCGGGGGTTGCTGCGGGCGGCGGCTTGAACAGGGGGACAGACCCCGCGAATGATTCGGACGGCGTTCCGGAGCATCCGAAATTGAAACGGGGACAGACCCCGCGGGGAGACATAGGAAAACGCAAAAAAGAAAAAAGCGACAAATCGGTACTGAATTAATGAAAATCGCCGCTATTATTTGCGAATATGATCCGTTCCATAACGGGCACAAATACCTCATCGAAGAGACACGCCGCCGCACCGAGTGTGACGGCGTTGTCTGCGTAATGAGCGGCAGCTTCACGCAGCGCGGGCAGCCGGCAATATGCGATAAATGGCTGCGCGCCGAGGCGGCGATTTTGGGCGGCGCGGATATGGTGATCGAGCTGCCGTTTTTTTACGCCGTGTCCTCGGCGCAGTTTTTTGCTGCGGGGGCAATTAATGCGGCGGCGGCGCTCCGGGCGGATGCCGTGGCGTTTGGTGCCGAGGCGGGCTGTGGGGAATCGGAATTGCGGCAACTGGCGGATGCCCGCCTCGCGCCCGGGTTTGGGGCGGCGGTCAAAAAGTCGATTGCCGCCGGCGCCTCGTACGCCGCCGCCGCGACCTCTGCAGCAGCGGCCGTTGACGTAATAAAAGTTGACACGGGGACAGACCCCGTTGTCGAAAAAAAA
>CACZOW010000059.1 GCA_902782885.1 uncultured Ruminococcus sp.
ATACCGGTTCCCGAATCTGGCAGGCAAGTGGGTACGCCCGAATTACAATTCGGCGGTAGGCACTTTCTGCAACAATATTGCCAACGACCTGCCGATCACTGTTAATGATCCGTCGGTGGAGATGGAGCTGCTGTTTATTGACGACCTTATCGACGAAATGTATGACGCGCTGGAAGGTCATCCGCATCGCTGCGAATACCCGAAAACCGGAGAGGAGATAGAAGGGGTAGTATATGACGGATTGACGCCGAGGTGGTGTGAAAACGGAGCATACTGCGGAGTCCGGGTGACGCACAAAGCCACCTTGGGCCGGATCGTAGAAATACTGCGCAGTTTTCATGATCAGCCTCAGACGCTGTTCGTGCCGTCGATTCCTGCCGGATCGCTGGAATACAAGCTTTATTCTATGTATCTTTCCTATCTGCCGAAAGAAAAAGTAGCGTTCGATCTGAAAATGAATTGCGATGACCGGGGCAGTTTTACGGAATTGATCAAGACCTTCGATCACGGCCAGATCAGCGTCAATATTTCAAAGCCGGGCATCACCAAAGGTCAGCACTGGCACAATACCAAATGGGAATTTTTTATCGTTGTGTCGGGGCACGGACTTATTCAGGAGCGCAAAATAGGAACGGATGAAGTAATAGAATTTGAAGTCAGCGGTGACCGGATCCGGGCAGTTCATATGCTCCCGGGTTACACACATAATATTATCAATCTGTCTCAGACGGAGAACCTGGTGACAGTCATGTGGGCGAACGAAGTATTCGATCCCGGGCGTCCCGACACGTTTTTTGAAAAAGTTTAAACTATCGTGCCGTAGAGCGTTTTAATTCCGTAACACCGGTTAACAAAAAGGAGGAGTATCGAAAATGCCTGTTGCCTTGATCTACCTAGGGGTCATGCTGGCGGTGATCGTTTTGTGGTTTCTGCTTTTAAAAAGGCCGATCTATGAAGCAGTCCTGATCAGTTTCCTTCTGTTGCTAACAATAACCGGGACCTGGGGTCACGCGTTGTCTTATATAGAAAGCGGGCTGAAAACATCCCTCTTGTACTCGATGACGGCGTTTTGTGCTATGTCCATCCTGCTGACCAGGACAAAAGTGATCGACAGCGCCATTGCTATCATCCTCACGCTGCTGGGCCGGATCACCGGCGGCGCCGGATACGTATCCGTGGTGGCCAGTTCCTTCATGGGTGCACTTTCCGGATCCGGCCCCGGAAATGTTATGGCGACCGGCTCTATTACGATACCTGCCATGAAGCGGTCTGGTTTTCCGGCGGAGCTTGCGGCCAATATCGAGTCGAACTCATCATATCTGGGCAATATGATCCCGCCTTCCGGCAACATAACCGCCGCGCTCGGCGCGCTCACCGGTATGGTCGCGTACGGAGAGGGCTACATAACTCAGGCGGAATTCTGGATCGTGCTGTGGGGCTGCAGTCTCTGGTTCATATTGCAGCGCCTGATAATGGTTTTTGCGTTTTGCAAGTTTTACAAAGTCTCTCCTATGGCGAAGGAAGAACTTCCCAATCTGAAAGAAACGCTGAAGAAAGGATGGCAGGGACTGCTGCTTCCGATCATCATTTTGCTGCCTTTCGTGCTGGATTATTTCTTCAAATCCACGTTTTTTACGGCGCGGCTGGGCGCGAGCGGCGCCAAATTCATGAGCTCTTCTCTGCTTATTTTCATAGGCGGACTTGCGTCAATATATGCCGTACTCATTGTCAAAGATAAAAAACAGGTCACGCCGAACGCGATTGCCCGCATGTTCGCGGACGGGATCAAATCCATTGCCCCCGCGATCGGCGTATGCGTATTCGGTTATATGATCGGGGCAATGTTCACCGACCTCAAGCTCACTGACGAGATGCTTACTTTCATGGAAGGTCTCAATATGGGCAAATTCGGTATCGTTGTATTCATATGCCTTATCTCCTGTCTGTTGGGCATGGTGATACCGGGATCTTCGCTCGTGGTTATTTTCGGGCCTGTGTTCATAACGATCCTTGCGGCGAAGGGAGTCAATCCGGTCCTTGCCGCCGCCATGCTTCCGTGTATTTGCGGTGTAATGTGCGGAATAACTCCGCCGCTGGGGCTTGGAATGTATGCGGGTATGAGTCTGGCGGATTCGGATTTCAGCAAGACGTTTAAAAACAATCTGTGGTGGGTCGCCGCTCAGTTTATTATGGAGATAATCGTACTGATGGGCTGGCTGCCGATCCTGGGGCTGTAAGGAGGGACAACAGATGAAAGAAATACTTAAAAAGATCTCTTCGGTCTGCAAATTGATCTTCGGTTACGGGATAATGATCGTCTTGTTCGCCGGAGGACTGACTTTCTTCGGCTATGTGGCGGCACTGATCATCGGCGGCGACAAGGCGACCGCCATCTGCACCTGGATCTACAAATCCTTTACACCGATCATGGTATACGTGACGACCGTTCTGATCCTTTTCGGCTTGCTGGCAATGTATATAGGCGG
>CACZOW010000060.1 GCA_902782885.1 uncultured Ruminococcus sp.
CCCGGATGAGTGCGTTGCCATCGGCGCTGCCATCCAGGCAGGCGTGCTCACCGGCGACGTGAAAGATCTGCTGCTGCTGGACGTTACGCCGCTTTCCCTGGGCATCGAGACCATGGGCGGCGTGTTCACCAAACTGATCGAACGCAACACCACGATCCCCACCCACAAGAGCCAGATCTTCTCTACCGCCGCGGACAACCAGACCGCCGTTGACGTCCACGTGCTCCAGGGCGAGCGCGAGATGGCGGCGTACAATAAAACGCTGGGCAACTTCCAGCTCTCCGGCATCATGCCCGCGCCGAGAGGCGTGCCGCAGATCGAGGTCACGTTCGATATTGACGCCAACGGCATCGTCAACGTCTCCGCGAAAGACCTGGGCACCGGCGCCGAGCAGAAGATCACCATCACCGCGTCCAGCAACCTGTCCGAAGCGGACATCCAGAAGGCCGTAAAAGAGGCCGAGGCGTACGCGGCGCAGGACAAGAAAGCCAAAGAGGCCGTGGAAGTCAAAAACGAAGCGGACGCGATGGTATACCAGTCCGAAAAACTGATCAAAGATATGGGCGACAAGCTCGAGGCTGACGACAAAGCAAGCGCCGAGGCGGAGATCCAGAAGGTGAAGGACGCCATCGCGGCGAACGACACCGACCGCATCAAAGCCGCTACCGAAGACCTGAAGCAGGCGTTCTACAAGATCTCCGAAAAGATCTACAAGCAGAATCCCGGCGCACAGGGCGGTCCGCAGGACGGCTTCCAGGGCGGCCCGCAGGACGGCGGCTACAACGGCGGCAGCAACGGCGGCGCGAACGGTCCCGACGGCAATGTTTACGAAGGAGATTTCAGAGACGCCAACAACTGACGACGTCTGATTCAAAATGGCAGACAAACGAGATTACTATGAAGTCCTGGGCGTGGCAAAGACGGCCAGCGACGAAGAAATCAAAAAAGCGTACCGGACCCTGGCGAAGAAGTATCATCCGGATCTGAATCCGGGCGATAAGGAAGCGGAAGCCAAATTCAAGGAAGCCAGCGAAGCGTACTCGGTGCTCAGCGACAAGGAAAAACGGGCGAAATACGACCAGTTCGGTCACGCAGCGTTTGACCAGTCCGCGGGCGGCTACAGTTACGGCGGCGCGGGCGGCTTCGGATTCGACATCAACGACATCCTGAGCAGCTTCTTCGGCGGCGGGTTCGGCGGCGGCCGTTCGCGCTCCGGCCCGCAGGCAGGCGCGGATCTGCAGCAGGTCGTGTACCTGACCTTCGAGGAGGCGGCGTTCGGCTGCAAGAAAGATATCAGCATAACCAAGTATGTTGCCTGCGACAGCTGCCATGGCACGGGTTCCGCGTCGGGCAAGACGACGCGCTGTCCCACCTGCGGCGGTACCGGTACCGTGGAGAACACCCGGGTATCGTCTTTCGCGCATTTCGTGACTCAGTCCGCGTGTACGCGGTGCGGGGGAACGGGCGTAGTGATCGACGACCCCTGTAAAGTGTGCTCCGGCCGCGGCAAAGTCCGCAAGACCGTGACGGTCCCGGTGGAGTTTCCGGCGGGTATTGACGACGGTCAGGCAATCTCAAAACGCGGCATGGGCGAACCGGGCAGCCACGGCGGCCCTGCGGGCGACTTGATCATCAGCGTGCGTATAGGGCGTCATCCCACGTTCGTACGGGACGGCTACGACGTGTATATGAACCGGACGATCTCTTTCGCGCAGGCGGCGCTGGGCGACGTGATCCGGATCCAGACGCTGTACGGTGACGTCAATCTTACGATCCCCGAAGGCACTCCCGGCGGTTCACGTTTCAAGCTCCGGGGCAAAGGCATCCAGCGGCTGAACTCGTCCTCCAAAGGCGATCAGTACGTCAATATCACGGTGGAAACGCCGAAACGCCTGAATTCGGAGCAGAAGGCGGCGCTCAAACGGTTCGACGAACTGTCCGGCGGCACGCTGGAGGCGGCGGGCTCGGAAGGCGCGGGCAATACGGGCGGCAGCGACAGATCATCGCGCAGACCCTTCGGAAAGAAAAATAAGTAATAATAAAAAGCCCGGGGATAATGCTATCAATGCTATCCCCGGGTTTTTTTTATCGTTTTAACGGATGCGGGCGTGCCGCTTTCGCCGCCGCAGACCGATCTGAAAATGCAACTTTTTGTGGCAAAAATTTTTTTCCGAATAGTGTATAATGGCTTTGCCGGCGGTCGGTAGAACGCCGTACGGGCCGCCGGCAGGCGTAACAAAAGGATAAAAACATGAGGACAGAAGAAACGCCGGACATTGCCGGAACGATCGTCAGACTGAGAACCGAACACGGATTGACCCAGCAGGAGCTGGCGGACCGGATCGCGGTATCGCGCTCGCTGATATCGATGTGGGAACTCGGCACCCGGACGCCCGACCTGCTCAGCGTCGAGCGAATGGCGGAGCTGTTCGGCGTCGAAAAAGGCGACGTTGTCCCGGATGCGCGGTACGTTTTCAAAGGTGGCGAACTGAACGCTGTCACCGCCGAGCTCGCCGAGCTCACGGAACCGACGGCGGCGCACTCAAAAAGCGGCGCGGATCCGGTGTCCGTACTGGATGCGTTCCTGGCGAAACTGAAGCAGAAAGACCGGGAACTGTTCCTCTGCCGCTATCTCGAAATGAAGGCGTTCAAAACGATCGCCGGCGAATCCGGGATAAATGAGTCCACGGTCAAGAGCAGACTTTTGCGTTTGCGGAAAAAGTTCAGACAGTTTGTATCAAAGGAGCACTTAAAATGACGGAAAAAGAATTTAAAGAAGCCATGCATACCATCGCGGGCAGAACTGACGGCGAACAGTACAATAAAACGGCTAAAGTTAAAAAGAATTCCGGGAGCGCGGGTACCGGCATCCTGTGCGCGGTGATCGCGGTGATCGCCGTTGCTGCCGTTACGTTCGGGATCTCCCTCGGCCGGATAAACGGACGCAAGACTCCCGCGAACGCAGACGGCCCCGTCCTGATCGAACCGGAACAGAAGGATAATCCGGATACTCAGCCGACGGAACGGCCGGTCAATGATCCGACGGCCGCAACGGAACCGACCGGCGCGCAGAAAACGACCCCTGTGCCGAAAACGACCGCTGTGCCGGTCGTGGTCAAAACACCCGAGGCACCTGCCACACCGGAAATGTCCGGCAAGCTGACCGGACCCGACTGGTTCCGCGAAGCGTCGCTCAATATGAAGCCGCTTTCGTACGCGTCGCTCGACCGGAGCGTAAACACGCTGAACCCCTCGGATTTCGGCGCGGAACTGATACCTGCGCTCGTGATGGGAGATCATGAGGATTGCCCCGGGGTGTATTACAACCCGATGAAAGACGAGCTCATTTGTATGTATCACGAGTTCCTGGCCGCGGCGGGCATAACGGTGCCCGAAGGGCAGTATCTGGAGTTTAAGCCCGACAGGGTCAGAAGCGGCCTCACCGCGGTCCGCATTTACAATACCGACAGCGTGCGCACCACAGATCTGTGGCTCTTCGACCGCGCGTCCGGAAGTGCGGCGCGGGTGGCGCTGCCCGAAGGCGCGGCGAGCTACGACGACGTGAACGTGTACAGCAACGCACTGTGGAACGGCAAACTCTGTTTAAGCGTGAACACCCCGGAAGATCATCATTACGTGTACGTGTACGACGTTGACAGCGGGAGCACGGAAAGAGTCCTTTTCACGCTGGACGGTCCTCCGGTCGCGGGCTCGTTCATTGCCGACAATAAAATGATATTGTCCGCGAACGTGTATTCGTTCTATGACGTTGTCAGCGGCGTCAGGATGAACGTCGTGGGCGAGTACAACTACTTTGCCGGCGGCAAAGTCTATTCCGTTAAAAACAACGGCTGGGCCAATCACAAAGAAGTGGAAGTCGCGGCGTACGACGCGGCAACGGGGCTGAAACTTGACAACGAGCCTGTCCTCGTAAGGACCGTGCTGGATGACGGCACCCGCGTTTTTCTGGTGAAGAATTCCACCACCGGCGAGGAGACCGTGATCATCAGGAACTATGTCAACAGCTGCTGCGTCTGGAGCCGGGATTACA
>CACZOW010000061.1 GCA_902782885.1 uncultured Ruminococcus sp.
CGCCGTATAGCTGTCCAGCGTGCAGGCCGCGTCGAATTCGGGAATGTCGGGCTGGCCGTCTTTGTGGTACTTCTTCAGCTTGCCGGTGACGGTGATGGTATCGCCGACTTTAATGACGTCGGCGCCGTTGCCCGCGAGGCGGTAGCACATGATGGGTTTGTCGGTCATGTTGTCCACCACGATGGTAACGGTCACATTTTTGTACTGAGTGCTGTACGCGGTGTCAACCTTGGTGATTACGCCGGTCAGCGTGAAGGTGCCGTCCAGGAAAGCGCCGGGGGCAAGGTCGTAAACGGCGTTGACGATCTCCGCGGGCGTCTTGTATTTGTCCGTGTCGTCGGGCTGCGCCTCGCCGCGGGCGTCAATGCTAACCAGCTGGCAGTCCTTGTCGAACTCGCGGGTATCGTTGTAGCGTTTCAGCGTACCGGAGACGGTGATGGAGTCGCCGACTTTAAGCGTTTCCACTCCGTTGCCCTTCATGCAGTAGCACATAACGGGTTTGTCGGTGAAGTCGCCTACCACGATGGTGACGGTAACGTCTTTGTACTGAGAGTTGTACGCGGTGTTGAAGACGGTGATCACGCCGGAGAGGGTGTATGTGCCTTCCAGCGCCTCGCCTTTTTCAAGCTTGTACAGCGCGTCCAGGATCTGCGCGACGGTCTGATCGGGTTTGTCCTCGGTGACCGGGGGCTCTGTTACCGGCGGTTCGGTGACCGGCGGCTGGTCGTTGTCAATGCTCAGCAGCTTGCAGCCGGCGTCAAATTCGAACGTATCGTTGTAGCGCTTGAAGTTGCCCGAAACGGTGATGCGGTCGCCTTCCTTCAGCGTCTCCGCGCCGGTGCCCGCGAGGCGGTAGCACTGGACCGGTTTGTCCGCCATGTCGCCCACCTGGATCGTAACGGTGATGTTGCTGAACTGATCGCTCCACGGAGTGTCAACTTTGGTGATCACGCCGGACAGCGTGTACGGGCCTTCCAGTGTGGCGCCTTTTTCAAGACCGTACAGCAGTTCCACCAGCGCTTCCTGGCTCAGGTCGGAAGGCACGATTCGGATCGCGAATTCTTTTTCGGCCTTGTCGCTGCCGCAGGAGGCGGTAGCTTTAAGCGTGACGTCGGAGACTTTGGTGCCCACGGTAAGGGTCAGTTTGTTGCCGTCCAGCGCCGCGCCGTCGCCGGTAACGGAATACGTGAAGGAGACGTCGCTGTACTCGGCGCCGGTGACCGGCAGCTCGATGGTGGTGGTCTTGTCAACAGACGCGGCGACGGACAGCGCGTTCAGTTCGTTGCTGACTTTGTCGGCGTTGTTGACCTCGGTGGAGGTGACTTTCACAGTGCCCGCGTAGGGGTAGATCTGAGGCGTATTGTACCATGCCACGGAACCCTCGGCGTCAACTACGTAACCCACGGCCAGCTGGCTCATCATTTCGGTGTACTCATCCGGAGTGAGGGTATAGGTGTTGTTCAGGAAGATCTTGAGTTCGGTGCCGTTCTTTTCCACGGTGACGGTGGCTCTCGTGCCGCTGTCTTCGATGCTCTTGATCGTCGCGCCGCTCACGGTGACGGTCATGGCCTGCAGCGGATCCAGCGCGGCGGCCAGGTCGGCTCTGCCGTCGAACAGGTCGTCAATAGCGATCTTCTTCACTTCCGCGGTGACCGGTTTGCCGGCCGCGTCGGTGACAACGGTGTACGTGCAGCCCGCGCCCATCTCACGGAAGCCGTTGTAGATGGAAGTGGTGCCGTTGACCAGGACCACGTTGCCGATCGCCAGGTCGGTATCGTACGCGTCCTTCGTCTCGCATTTGATGCGGTACGCAAAGTAGGCGTGCTGGCCGTCAGCGTCCGCCAGGAAGATGCTGGTGTTCTTGTTGTCCGCGTTGTAGGGATACTTCGCGATGACCGTGCCTTTGATGTTCATGCTGACGTCTTTGGTGTTTTCCGCCCAGAACGCCCAGGTGGCAACGTCGAAGCCTTTGATGACGTAATCGAATTCAACGCTCTTGCTGAACTCGCCGCCCTTTACTGTGCCGGTCAGCTTGAAGTTCGTGTCACTGGCGGCCAGCGGATTCACGTTGACCAACGCACGGTCCGGATCGGATGCCGTATCAAGCGTAACGAGGCCGTCGCCGCCTTCCAGCGCCCAATCCACCTCCAGATCGAAGCCTTCGTAGTCGGCGAGCTTTTTGGGCATGGTGAACGAGCTGGCAACGGAGTGATCGCCGCCGGGCTTGTTGAATTCGTACAGCATTGCCGCCGCGTCGTCAACGAGCTGCTGCGTCAGCGCTGTTTTTTTGCCGTCGTCCTTGCCCTGGTTTTTGTTGTTGTTGCCGCAGCCGGTGAGCACGAGCGTCAGGGCCAGCAGGGCGGCAACGATTGCGAAAATTCTTTTCATTTCACATTGCTCCTTAATTAATATATGTCCTTCGGATTATTATTGTACGATCTCCGCGTCTGTCAGCGTGAACAGCTTGATCTGCGGATTGCCCTGGTAGTAGTCGATAACGCCGTTGACGTTGATCGTTTTGCCCTGGAAGTACGACTCGGTGACAACTTCGCCGTCCACCGTGAGCCGCACCGTGCGCACCGTGACGGTCTTGCCGTCGGCGGAAGTGCAGGTGAGCGTCATCGCGCCGTTGCTGTCCGTGGTGCTCTTGGTGGTGTAGATGCTCTTCACCGTGAGATTTTCCATACGTACGAAGGTGTTGGCCAGCGTTTCGTTGCCCAGCAGTTCGTCCGCGGTGATCAGCGTGGGCTTCACTTCCACGTCTTTTTCCAGGATCTGCGTGTCGTCGTCGGTGGGGTTGATCAGCGAGAACGAGAGGCCGGACACCTGGAAACCGAAGTTTTCGTTGTCGTCGGCAGTACCGGTGATCTTAAGGCGGTAGCCGGGCACCAGGAATTTAGGCGCCAGCGGAGCGTAGCCGCCGTACACGTACACGCCGTAGTACTGCTGCGTATCCTCGTCCCATTCCTCTACGTAGATGCCGCCGCCGCTCTCTTTGGTGACCAGACCTTCGAAGCGGACTTTGATGGCGTTGTACGCGGACTTGTTGGTGACCAGCGCTTTGATCGTGAGCTCCACGGTCTCGCCGTAGTAGAACAGCGGGTCGTGCTTGCCGGAGTACAGGTTCAGCCGCTCCTGACGCGCGCTGGACAGCGCCGCCATCGCCGTGTCGCCGTAGCGGGTGGAGGAAGTGCTCTTGCCCATGGCCAGACCGTCCGCCAGCAGTTCGATGTTCAGGTTATGCCAGACGGTCTCGCCGGCGTTGCGGTACCATACCCAGGCCAGGTAGCGGTCGCCGGTGGAGTCTTTGCCCGCTTCGCCTTCCACGTTGCTCTCCAGCACGATCTGTTCGGCGCCTCTGAGCTTCGTTTTAGTGTAGATGGAGGCGGGTTTGCCCCAGGGTTCGACTTTGCCCGTGGATTCCGGGGTGTCAATGCCCAGGAACCGGGCCTTGATCACTTCCGTGTGTGATTTGTTCCAGAAATGCACGGTGTCGCCGTCAATGAACTGTTCCACCGTCACCACGCCGCGTCCGGTCTTGTCGAAGTCGGCGTCAATATCCTTCGTATTGAGCACCACCATCGTGCCGAAGTCGGTAAGCGACGGGTCGCGCACGTAATCCCATGTCTCTTCTTCGACGTCGGCCGTGGGTGCGGGAACGTCGTTCTTGGGTTTCTTCTTCTTGCAGCCCCACAGCGCCAGGACCAGCAGCAGTACGAATACTGCTGCCAGCAGGACGCGAAGGAGCCGTTTGGATGACTTGCTTTTCATGTTGACCTCCGATCGCGCGGCAGGAAGCGCCGCGGCTGAGGGTGATTACATCGTAAGGCTGATGCAGCGGTTGACCGCGTCGGAGAACAGTTTCTTCAGTTCGGCCTCGGAAGCGTCTTTGTTCGCGGAAACGTACGCGATCAGCAGGTTGCCCACCTGGTCGCGGGCGTGGGATGAACCCTCGAACGCGGGAGAAGTGAAGTAGGAATTTTCCTGCTCCATACAAACTTTAGCGGACAGCGCGGCGATGCCTTCCTTATTGGTGGAGGCGCCGGCCAGGAACTCTTTGTAGGGCTCCAGCTCGAAGGTGGATTTCAGGACCGGAACGTAACCGGAAGTCATGGAGAACTCAGCCTGGAACTCGGGAGAGGTGAGCAGGAACTTGAGGAACAGCCAGGCGGCGTTGTTCACGTTGGGGTCTTTCTGCACGAACATGCAGACGGAGGGACCCTGGGAAATGACTTTCTTGTTGTTGGCATCGGCCTGCGGGATCTGGGCAATACCCACTTCGAAGGGGTAGGAGCCGTCGTCGCTCTTGCCCGGGCACTGGTAGGTGGCGCCGGCGGAGGAACCGATGGAGATGTAGGAGTGCACGACTTCGCCCTTATCGTTGGCCTGCGTATTGGTGAACAGACCGGAGGTGTAGCCGCCGTAGATCGCCTGGGTGGTCATCAGACCGTCCAGCGCCCATGCGCGGAATTTGTCGCAGAATTCAATGTTCGCCGGGTCGTTGAACAGGAAACGGCCTTCAACGCTTTCCGTCGCTTTGGTGTACGGAGTCTTGAGCTGCTCGGTCATGGTGATGAACCAGTTGGCTTCGGAGTCGTAGCCCAGCGGCACACTGGTGGGTTCGATCTCTTTGATCTTTTTGATCACGTAATCCAGGGAGGTCGTGTCATTGGCGCCGTTCGGGAACCAGTGATCCGGCACGGAGAGGCCGTGGGTATCGAAGAACGTCTTGTTGTAGTACATGACTTCCGTGGATTTGGAGAAAGGCAGGGTGTACATTTTGGACTCGTCGCCGAACTGCTGGCCTTCTTTGTAGTAGCCGGCAATGAAGTCGCTCTTCTGCGCGTCGGTGAGGCCCACGTCGGGGTCGTTGATGTACACGCTGAGGTCAATGACTTTCTTGCTGCGCAGGTAGGTGGCAACATGGTCCGGATAGCAGTACGCCAGCGCGGGCTGCTTGCCTACCTGGATCTCGTTCTTGATCTGGTCGCGCACGTCGTCGTAGCCGCCGATGGACTGCTCGTTGATGGTGATGTTCGGATAAGTCTTGTTGAATTCCGCAATGTATTTCTGCAGCACGCCGCGGAGGTTCGCGCCCATGGTGTGATAAAATACGACTTCCACGTCAGCGGTGGGTATTTTATCTCCGTCGATCGTGTAATTCTCGCCGGACTGGGTGTTGCCGATGTTGCAGCCGGTCAGCAGCGCGCACGCCGCGATCAGCAGGGAGAGGGTCAAAGCAATTAGTTTTTTCATAAACAGGCTCCTTTTAGTGTTACGTTTGGTTTTGTATTGACAACTCCCGCGAAGGGAGCCGCGAGCAGGTTTAACCCTTGATGCCGCTTCTCGAAACGCCGCGCATGATGTATTTGCGCAGGAACACGAAGACGAGGAACAGGGGGACGGATACGATGGCAACGGCGGCCATCTGGGCAGGGTAGTTGGTCTCGTTGTTGGGCAATATGAAGCTGGCGCCGCGCAGACCGTTGGTGATGAGCTGGTGCGCTTCGTCGTTGGCAACCAGTCTTGGCCAGATGTACGCGTTCCAGGCGCCCATCATCTTCAGGATCGTGATGGTGATGATCGTTGACACCGAGAGGGGCAGCATCACTTTCCACAGATACTTGAAGTCGCTGGTGCCGTCGACCTTTGCCGCCAGATACAGCTCGTTGGGTATCTGCAGGAACGTCTGGCGCAGCAGGTAGATGTAGAACACGCTCACCAGCATCGGGACGATCAGGACCGTGAATGTGTGTGTGATATCCAGCGCGGAGATCGGCTGGCTGATGAACGGCAGTTTGCCCGAAACGGTAAGGTAGTTGGTGATGGTGTACAGTTCGCCGGGCACCATCATCGTTGCCATCAGCAGGCCGAACACGACGTTTTTGCCCTTGAACTGCAGCCGCGCGAAGGCAAACGCCGAGAGCACGGTCACGATCAGGGACAATACCGTGGATATCGTTCCCACCAGCAGCGTGTGCAGGAACAGGTCTTTAAGGTTTGCCTGGCTGAACGCGGTGGCAAAGTTCTGGAAGAACAGTTTGTGCGGCCACAGCGTGGGCACGTTGGCGCGGTATTCCTCCATCGTCTTCAGGGACGAAATGACCATCCAGTAGAAGGGGAAGATCACGATCAGCGCCATCACGGTCAGGAACAGGTAGGTGATCAGATAGCGTACGACTTTAAATACTTTTTGCCTGCGGGCGGCGGCTCCGACGTCGAGCTCATCCGGAACGTTCAGCGGGCTGGCCGCGGCAGTGTCGTTGATAATGGTTTTATTATTGTCATCAGTCATGGCGGCACCTCAATAGTGAACAGTTCTCTTGCTGACCAGGCCGTTGATCGCCGTGACAATGAGAATTATTCCGAACAGTATCAGCGAAGCGGCGGAGGCAACACCGGTCTTCCAGTAAGGCAGCATCTTGTACACGAAACCGACGATGGTGTTCATCTGTCCTTCGCTGCCGGCGGGGCCCATGGTCTCTCCGAATATACCTACGATGCTGGAGTATTCTTTGAATCCGCCGATGAAGGAGGTGATGATCACGTACGCCAGCATGGGGGATACGAGCGGGATGGTGATCCGGAAGAAGGTGCGGATCTTGGAGGTGCTGTCGATCTTGGCGGCTTCGTAGTATTGCTTGTTGACGTTCTGCAGACCGCCCAGCAGTACCAGGATCTTGAAAGGCAGCGCGTTCCAGACGATGTACGTGCATACCACGAACATGTTGGCGCCCCAGCTGGAACCGACGTTGACAAAATTGACCGGATCGGCTCCGAACAGGCCGATGAAGCGGTTGATGACCGCCTCGGTCTGTACCAGGTCGCCGACGGCAACGCGGTTGAACACCACTTTGAAGACCATGCCGATGGCAATGGCGTTGGTGACGTAAGGCAGGAAGAAGATAGTCTGGAACATCCGCTGCAGCGGCTTGATCGAGTTGAGCGCCACCGCGATCAGCAGCGCCAGCGTCGTGGAGATCGGCACCGTGATGACGCAGAGCAGCACCGTGTTTTTGAGGCACTGCTTGAAGTCAACGAAGTTGACGACGGTCTTGAAGTTGCGGAAACCGACCTGATACGCGGTGGTGAAGCCGTCGGAAGTGTAGCCGTTCAGCAGCGCCATGCGGAAGGTATTGATCAGCGGGTAAAAGGAGAATATCAGCAGCAGTATCAGCGCGGGCGCCAGATAGACCCAGGCTTTGTACTGGTTGCGGTCTCCGATGTCGCGGCTGGTATTGACCCTGTGCACGATGTAGCGGTTCTGCGCCGCCGCGGCCGGGTCGCTGTGCACCAGCTCCAGGACTTCATTGTCCGATAGTTTTTCCATACTGCCACCTCAGAATCTGATACGCTCGCCGGACTCGGCGTCAAACAGGAACACTTTGTGAGGCTTGAGGGTGAAGCGGACGATGCCTGCGGCGTCGGGCACGACCGGCACGTCGCTGTTGACGATGGCGCGGGAGATGGGTTTGCGGGACGCGTCGTTGGTGAAAACGACGGAGCAGTCGCGGCCCATGACCTCCAGGCTGGACAGTTTGCAGCTCATCGGTCCGCTGTCGTCCGGTACGAACGCCTCGGGACGGATGCCCACCGCGACCTCGCGGGTCTCTCCGGCCAGCGAAGGCACTTCCATTACCGCGTCGCCGTTAACGAACAGCTTTCCGCCGTCCAGCCTGCCGTCGAAAACGTTGATGGGCGGGGTGCCCAGGAACTGCGCTACGAACAGGTTCGCGGGGTCGTCGTACACTTCCTGCGGGGCGCCGACCTGCTGCTTCACGCCGTTCTTCATGACCACGATTATGTCGGAGATGCTCATGGCTTCTTCCTGGTCGTGGGTAACGAACACGGTGGTGATACCGGTCTCGCGCTGGATGCGGCGGATCTCCTCGCGGGTCTGCAGACGCAGGCGCGCGTCGAGGTTGGAGAGCGGTTCGTCCAGAAGCAGTACGCGGGGCATTTTCACCAGCGCGCGGGCAATGGCGACGCGCTGCTGCTGGCCGCCGGACAATTCACTGGGCTTCCGGTCCATAAGTTCGCCGATCTGCACCAGATTTGCGGCTGTCTGCGCGCGGTCAAGCATCTCTTCTTTTGTCAGCTTCTGCTCGCCCTTGAAGTTCTGAAGCGGGAACAATATGTTCTGCTTCACGGTCAGATGCGGGTACAGCGCGTAGTTCTGGAACACCAGGCCGACGCCGCGGTTTTCGGGTTCCAGTGAAGTAACGTCGCTGTCGCCGAAAAACACTTTGCCGAGCGTGGGTTTCTGCAGACCGCTGATCATGTAGAGCGTGGTGCTTTTGCCGCAGCCGGAGGGACCCAGCATTCCGACCAGTTTGCCGTCCGGGATCTCGAGATTGAAGTCGTCAACGGCCACAACGAATTCGTTGTTCTTTTCCTCGCCCTTTTTCTTTTTCGTCTTGTTCCGGCCGGGGAAGATTTTGGTTAGATTTTGAAGAATGATTTTCATACCGCCTGAATGTCTCCTATGCTTTTACTTGTTGAGCTTCGCCGCCTCCGGCGTTCCGCTGCCGGGGCTGTGCGTTCATCTTCTGTAAAGCTTGCATTCGGACGAATGGTTATCTTCAGTAAAGTCAGGACATCTGTTGTATTTTCAGCGGCGTCTGCAATGCCGGCGCGCCGTAGTGTCAGTCATACACGCGGTTTTCGTTCGCGGCGTTTTCCGCTTCGCGGTCGTACGCGTCCCGGGCTTCGGCGTCAGGGAATATGCGCTGGCTCTGCCAGTCGACGACCACCGTATCCGCCAGCACGTCGTGCAGCATCGAACTGCCTTTGCTGCGGATCAGCACCGCGACTTCGGCGGCGGCAAATACTCCCAGCAGTATCAGTCCGAACGGTCCGGTTATCCCCGTAAACACCGAGAACAGGATCGCGATGGGCAATATGAGTTCAAACAGACACTTGCCCACTATCCCGCGCACGAACAGTACCGGGCCGCTGATCCTTATACGGCCGCTGCGCATCACGCCCAGCCCGAACAGCAGTTTGCCCGGCGTCCGCCCGTCTTTGGCGATCAGGGGGACAACGAACTCCAGCAAGAGCATCGCGACGAATATGCCGCCGGCCAGCGTGGCCAGCGACAGCATGTACGACGTGCGGATGGCTTCGTTCGCTTCCGCGTCGCCGTTCATGGCGTCAACGGCGTCACTGTAATTCTGCTGCGCTTCTTTGCCGAGCGCGTTGTACTCCTCGTTGGTCAGGTCAAAGGTAACGCCGTACTTTTGCTCGTATTCCGCTTTTATGCGCTCGTACCGCTCCCGGTAGCTGTCGGTCTTGAATACCGTGGACAACACCAGAAACAGCCCGGCCGCCAGCAGCCCCGCCAGTATCACGTCCGCGAGAAACGCGAACAGACGCTTGCTTACAGGAGCTCTCTGAATATCGTGCATATTGACTTTTACCTCGCATACGTCTTGAGCAGGCGCCCCGCGCCCCGACCCATACTATATTATACCTTATATTATGGAGGGCGTCAACAAAAAACGGGCTATTTTCCTGATTTCCTGATTCCTAAAGGAGCTTTTTCTGATCTGCGGACGGGAACTCGCCGGCCGCTCCGCATTCTCGCTCATTTTTTGAAGCAGGCTGCATCGATTTCTTAAAAAAGGTGAAACTTGGCGGATTTTTAAGAAAAATCAGGCTTCCGGCGCCGAGTCCAAGCCTCGAGAAACGTGAATTGTGTCTTAAATGAGACAGTTTGAGCGTCAATCAGCAGGTTAAAAGTAATTTGGAGGTCAAAAAAAGCTCCTGCAAGCGCTTTGCCCAGCTAAAACAGGCGGGGAGAAGGAGCCGTTTTCTTAAAAATGAGCGATTTTTCACCTTTTTTAAGAAAACGGCGGAGCAGCGGCTGCAGTTGCGATCGCAGCTGCCTACCGCGCTGCTTAGGACGCTCGTTCAACCGCGTTCTATCTCATTCATCCGCGTTCTCGCTCGTTTTTACCCGGCATTTTCGATTTTCTTAACCAATCTCGCACTTCAGAGGCGCTTCGGGGAGTTTCAGAGGTACTTCAGAGGGATCTCAATTGGCTTCCGTGATTTGACTCATGCGTTTGACCGGGCAGAGAGGGCTTCCGGCGCCGGGCGAAAATCAGCCGTTCGACCGGTTGCCTGCGAAAATCTACCACTTGGCGCGGGGCGCGTTGACAACCAAAACGCGTGCGGCTACAATGTTGACGACCGCGGGACAGAACCGGGATGCATACCGGGAAGCGCCGCGGAGATGACAAGGAGGCAGTCCGATGGCAATGCCGGGGAGAAAGCACAGAGTTGAAATATCGGCGGACCCGAACGGCCCGGAGAAGATCGTCATCCACTGTCGCGAAGTGACGGACGACATCCGCAGACTGCAGGCGGAGCTGGAAGGGTTCGAGTTCTCCGCGGTGGGGAACGGCGCGGGAGGCGGCGTTGACAACACTTTCCGCACGGAGCGTGTTGACAACGACAACCCCACGAACCGTGTTGACAACGGCCAACGCGCGGGGGCCGATACCCGGTTGTCCCTGAAACTGGGCGGGCAGGAGCACCTGATCGCGCCGGAGCAGATCCTGTTTTTCGAAAGCGAAGACGGAAAAGTAGCGGCGCACACGGCGGGACGCATCTACCGCACTGAGAAAAAACTGTACGAACTGGAAGAACAGCTGCCGAAATATTTCATGCGCGTCTCGAAAGCGTGCGTGCTGAATCTGAAAGCGGTCAGCTGGCTGAAGCGGGAATTCACCGGGCCGTGCCGCGTGGGATTCGCGGGCAGCGACAAGCAGGCGTACGTCTCGCGAATGTACTACAAACCCTTCCGGGAGAAACTGGA
>CACZOW010000062.1 GCA_902782885.1 uncultured Ruminococcus sp.
TAACAAAACCCTTGATTTTAACGATTTTGTTAGACGAGGCGGCTTGCTCTCGCTCATTCTAAACTCATAGAAGGCGCCCGCGTCTAACAAAACCCTTGATTTTAACGATTTTGTTAGACGGGCTGGCCGACTCTCGCTCATTCTAAACTCATAGAATGCGCCAGCGTCTAACAAAAGCGGGGATTTTGACGAATTTTTTAGACGAGGCGGCCAACTCCCGCTCATTCTAAACTCATAGAAGGCGCCTTTTTAAACAAAAAAACGTGCAGAACAGCATATTTGTTTATTTTTGCGAAAAAAACCATATCCGAGAAGGTGCTGTTGACCCTTGAGGTGACTGCAGGAACTAAAGGCCATGCGGGTTTATTTGTCAGGCCCTTCAGGTTTTATTGCCCGGGCGCTTCCGCCTGATTTCGACCAATTCCGCCTGATTTCGACCAATTCCGCCTGATCTCGGACACAAGAGCCCTCAATTCCCCCTTGCAATTTCCCGCGAATCGTGGTAGTATACGGCTCGGCTCAGGTTGCGGCCGGCAGTCGTGAGCCCGGACAAAGCAAGAAGCGAAAACGAATGGGTACGGTAGAGCAGTTTGTTAAGAAAAAGAAGAGCGGGTTGACGCCGGTACTGATCGTGGCATACTTTGCCGCGGCGGTGCTGCTCACATTCGGCCTCTACAAACTGGCGGGGCGCATTGCCTTCGTGCCCGCGCCGTTCCTGCTGATCGGCGCCGTATTGGCCGCGCGCTACACGCTGATGATGTCCCGCGTCGAGTACGAGTATTCGGTGAATACCGGAGTGCTCAACATTGACGCCATATACGATCAGGCGCGCCGCAAACCTATAATCAACGTGAACGCCTCCTCGTTCACGGGTTTCGGCCGGGTGAGCGACGACGAAGCAAAAGCCGCCTCGAAGCGCGTTGTCAAGGTGATCTACTGCGCCTCCAGCGACGAGAACGAGCAGGCATATTACTTCACCTGTCCGAACGAAAACAAAGGCGAGTTCATGTACGTGTTCGAACCGGACGATCAGATCCTGCACGCCATCGAGGTGTTCAACCCGGCGGTCAACCGCTATCTGAACTCCGTCAAATACCGCGGCTGACGCTTTCGCGCCATCGCTCCGGCCCCGCCTCCGCCCGCGGCAACAGCGGCGTCAACAAACCGAATACTCTTATATGCTCCGGTGGTCTAATGGATACGATAGCAGACTCCGACTCTGCTGATATGGGTTCGATTCCCGTCCGGGGTATTTTTTTAGTTATAAGTTACAAGTTTTAAGTTTTAAGTTGTAAGTTCCAAGCGGCAAATGTAAAGGGGCAATAATTAGTTATGATCGCGGTTCCGGAATATCTCTTGCCATATGCACACAGAACCAAGATCGTGAAGGAAGCTGTATCGTTTGACCTTGAATGCACCTGCGGCTGCAGTGATTTTGCTCTGTTGAAAAACAGTTTCACGGCTGAAGAAGAAAGAGTTCTTAAAGAGTACGAGCAGAGTTTTCCAAATACAGGATGGCATACAGTATATAGTGAAAAAGGGGAGGACGAGAAACCGCGATTTTATATTAAAAGACTGTTCTTTTTTAAACAGTACCTGGTTTTTCCTCAAGCGCCTGTTTTTGCAGATATCAAAGTAATTAAAGCCATCTGTAAATCGTGCGGAAAAGAAATCTTGATTTTTGACAGCCGGCTCCATGGATATGACTCGATTGAATCATCAGATGAGAAAAAAGCATACATTCCGCATTTCAACGAAAATAAAGCGCAAGATGGCAATGTATCAGTGAAAATCGAGCAGAACGATGAAGCGGATGTTGACTCCGCGCTTTCTCTACGCAAGCAGGATGTTGGCAGCTTCGTTTAGTTCTTAAAAATAAAGGAAAACAGCCGATTTTTAAGAACAGGGTGCCGTTTCAAATTGCAGACAAGGCTTGATTTGCTTCTTACGACCGGAGAACAAGGCGATTCGGGATAGTCAGAAGGAATTATATGGAAAACAGATGCCGCCCAAGTGCGGAAAACGGGCGGGAATGAGTCGGCATTTCTTGCAGAAATCGATAAAAAGGCCTTTCGCAAGAAACCGGCAGTTGTGGGGGCAAAAAATGAGCAAGAAAGTTGATTTGGCATCAAACAACAAGTTACAACAAAATTGGGAACAGAGCCCACACGCCGCCCTCAGTTGATTATTGTTCCGGTTTCGGGTATAATAGAGGCATCAAATAATTGCCGAAAGGACGATCAATCATGGCCAACTATCCGACTCCGCACATCAACGCGACACCCGAGGACTTTGCCCGAACCGTACTGATGCCCGGCGATCCGCTGCGCGCTAAATTTATTGCCGAAAACTACTTGGAGAATCCCCGCCTCGTGAACAACGTCCGCGGCATCCAGGGCTACACCGGCACCTACAAAGGACATCCGGTCTCGGTGATGGCCTCCGGAATGGGGCAGCCCTCCATCGGCATATATTCGTATGAATTATTCAACTTTTTCGGCGTTGACAACATCATCCGCGTGGGTTCCTGCGGCGGTTTCAGCAAGGATCTGCACGTGAAAGATATTGTTGTCGCAATGGGTTCCTGCACCAACGGCAACTACGCGCTCCAGTACAATCTGCCCGGCACTTTCTGCCCGATCGCGGACTACGACCTGCTGGCCGCGGCGGTGGAATCCTGCAAGGAACGGGGCGTGCACTACAAAGTAGGCAGCATTTTCTCTTCAGATATGTTCTACGACGATGCGGACTCCGGAATGCAGTGGGCCAAGATGGGCGTACTGGGCGTAGAGATGGAGTCTGCGGCGCTGTACTGCAACGCGGCCCGCGCCGGCAAACGCGCGCTGGCCATCTGCACGGTCAGCGACTCCTTCGTTTATGATGAGTGCATGACCGCGGAAGAACGAGAGAAATCTCTTACCGACATGATCGTGGTGGCGCTGGAGACCGCGCTGAAGATCGAGGCAATATGAGCAGGAAAAACCGCTTGAAATATAAAACGGCTGCGGCAGTGCTGAGCGTATTGCTGGCGGCGCTGCTCCTGGCGCTATCAGGCTGCGGCGTCAAACCGGACCGCCCGGCTGCGACCGGTACGGCAGCAGCCGATACGCCGACCGCGACCGGCGATGATCCCGCTGCGGAAGCGACCGCCACCGCGGCGGCGCCTACCGGGGGCGGCGAAAACGGGCCCGCGGAGATCCATAACGCCGGCAATGATACATATTCGTTCATTGAGGCCCGCGTCGAAAGCCCGCAGGACGGTATCGTCGTGACGATCGAAGGATATTCCTGGCTGCGCTGGTTCGGACTGACGCCGGAGGATATTGCCGCCGAAAAAACCGAATGCGCCAAAACCGGCCTGGACTTTACGATAAAAGTGAAGACCACGCCATTCAAGACCGTAAAACTGGCCGAATCTCAACTGGAAGACGAAGTCTGCTATCTGGTACTGGACGGCAGCGACGAAGAAAGGGAGCACCTTGCGGAGGGAACGCTGTCGTTGTGGAGCCCGTCTGAATTGACCTACGGCAGCAAGACCGTCAGCGCGCCCATGGGCCGGTATAAATTCCAGCCATTGCCCGCGAACGGACAGCTCAGTGACGCGGCATTGGCGGACGGCGGCAGCAAAACGCTGGTGGAAGAAAGCCGTACCGATACTGAAGTGGTGTTCCATTACGAATACAATATTCTGGTGTATAAAGTCCTATGAGTGAACAGATCGCTTTGAACAACGGAACAGACCGGACGAAAGAGGCCCGGATGCGCGAACTGATCGGCATCCTGAACGCTGCCGCGTACGCGTATTACGTGGAAGACCGCGAGGTAATGTCTAATTTCGAGTATGACCGGCTATACGACGAATTGACCGCGCTCGAGCGGGAGACCGGCGTTACGCTGCCGGACAGTCCCACTGCCAGCGTCGGCGCGGGGTACAAAGCGGTATCTAAATTGACCAAATCTGAGCATGAATATCCCGCGTTGTCCCTGGACAAGACCAAGGACCGTGATTCGCTTCCGGGCTGGCTCGGCGGGCAGCGCGGAGTATTGTCCTGGAAACTGGACGGGCTTACAGTGGTACTCACATATCAGGAGGGACGGCTGCAGAAAGCCGTTACACGCGGTAACGGCCAGATAGGCGAGGACGTGACCCACAACGCGGTGCATTTCGGCGGCGTCCCACGCCGTATCCCGTACGGCGGCAAGCTGATCGTGCGGGGCGAAGCGGTGATGCGCTACGACGACTTCGAGCGGGTCAACCGCGAACTGCCCGAGACCGAGGCAAAGTATAAAAATCCGCGCAACCTGGCGTCGGCAACGGTACGGCTGCTGGATTCCCGCGAAGCGGCGGGGCGGCCGGTGACGGTGTGCGCTTTCGACCTGGTGTACGCGGGGGACGACGCCGGCATCTCCGATCCCAATTCAAAAAACGCGCAGTTCGACTGGCTCGCCGCGCAAGGCTTTACGGTGGTGGAACATACGCCCGTGACGCCGGATACGGTGGTGCAGGCGCTGGAACAGTTTGAACGCGAACTTCCGGGCAACGCGTTTCCCACGGACGGGCTGGTGCTGATCCTGGACGACGAAGCGTACGGCAGATCGCTGGGTTCCACCGGAAAATTTCCGCGGAACGGCATCGCGTTCAAATGGCAGGACGAAACGGTGGAAAGCCGTATGATACGGGTCGAGTGGTCCGCGTCGCGGACGGGACTGCTTAATCCGGTCGCCGTATTCGAGCCGGTGGAGATAGAGGGGACCACGGTGAGCCGCGCGTCGGTGCACAATGTGAGCATTGCCCGCGCGCTGCGCCTGGGCGCCGGATCGCGCGTACTGGTGTACAAAGCCAACCTGATCATCCCGCAGATCGCCGAAACTGTGGAGAGCACGGGGGAAACCTTCGTGCCGGACGCATGTCCCGTGTGCGGCGGCACCACGTCGATACATGAAAACGAGGGCATCGAAACGCTGTATTGCGACAACGCGGATTGCCCGGCCAAACACGTGGGACGCTTCACGCACTTCGTTGCCCGCGACGCCATGAACGTGCTGGGTCTGTCGGAGGCAACGCTGGAAACGTTCATTGACGCCGGCTTCGTGCGCCGGTTTGCCGATCTGTATAAGTTGGAGCGATACCGCTCCGAGATCGTGACGCTGGAAGGTTTTGGGGAAAAATCTTACGATAATCTTAAGGCCGCGCTGGAGACCAGCCGCAAAGTGAAATTTTCCGCGCTGCTTAACGCCGCGGGGATCCCCGGCATCGGCAAGGATATGGCCAAACAGATCTCGCGCTACCTGGGCGCGGGCGCGTACGAACGGTTCATGACGCTTATCTCGGAACGTGCGGATTTCAGCGCGGTGGAAGGCGTCGGCGCAGTGATCAACGACAATATTTACGCCTGGGCGGACGATGCCGACCGCTTATCCGAGTTCACGGAACTGGCGGCGGAACTGGATATAATTGACGACGTAAGCGCCGCGGCAGAGAATGACGGCACCGCTGCCGGCGGAACAGCGGCAACGCCGATCGCGGGCAAAACTTTCGTGATCACCGGCGGCCTCAACGGCTTCGACAACCGCGACCAGCTGGTGGCATTCATCGAAGATCGCGGCGGCCGCGTATCCGGCTCGGTGTCCGCAAAAACGGACTACCTGATCAACAACGACGTGAATTCCGGTTCCGGCAAAAACAAAAAGGCCAAAGCGCTGGGTGTACCGATCATCAGCGAGACGGAATTTATGGAAATGTGCGGCGCGGACGCGTAAGAGCCGCGGCCGTTTGTTAGTACCGTTCAAAAGGAGGACAATGAAATGAAAAAGAAACTGATCGTTATCGCGCTGGCGCTGGTACTGCTGGCTGCGACCGCCGCGTGCGGCATCAACATCAACAAGATCCTGAACAGAGACCCCGCCATCGTAGGCAAGTGGACCGAAGTGCGCGACGACGATTTTGAAAATATTTTCAGATTCGACGCGGACAACACCGGCGAGCTCAAAACGAAAGACAACGGCTCGTTGGTATCGGATCTTGAGTTTATCTGGAAGATCGACGGCAGTGTGCTGAAGATCTGGCTGACTGAGGACGGTGATCCCACCGGCAGCAATTTCCATTTCAAATTCGAGATCAGCAAGGACGATGACGGAGAAAAACTTGAAATCATCAACACAGATAACGACAAGACCACAGTTTATAGGCGTGTAAAATAATAACGGCGCAAAGCCGCGGAACTGCTGGAAACAAAGGCGCCGGTCGATTGACACCGCACGCTTTTTGGTGTATCATACAAAATCGGGAGAGGCTGTGCCGCCGGGTGACCGGGAACGGGCCGGCTGACCCGATTTGCTTTATTTGAAAGGGGTTCAGTATGAGCCAGGTTAGAACACGTTTTGCCCCCAGTCCGACGGGCTACATGCACATCGGCAACCTCCGTACCTGCCTGTACGAGTATCTTATTGCGCGGGTGAACAAGGGCACATTTGTACTCAGGATCGAAGACACCGATCAGGAGCGCTTTGTGGAAGGCGCCATGGACGCGGTATTCAACACGCTGAAAATGACCGGCATCGGATACGACGAAGGTCCCGGCAAGGAAGGGGACTGCGGCCCGTATATCCAGAGCCAGCGGCGCGATATATATAAAAAATATGCGGAAGAACTGGTGCGGCGCGGCCACGCCTACTACTGCTTCTGCACCAAAGAGCGGCTGGAGTCCCTCAAGGGCGGCGACGAAAACCTGGGCGCGGCGCTGAATTACGACCGGCACTGCCGCACGATCTCCCAGGAGGAAGTGGCAAAGAATCTGGCGGAGGGCAAGCCCTACGTCATCCGGCAGCTCATGCCCACCGAAGGCACCACCACGTTCACCGATCTGGTGTACGGCGATATCACCGTAGACAATAAAACGCTGGACGATCAGGTGCTGCTCAAGTCCGACGGGCTGCCCACATACAACTTCGCCAACGTCGTTGACGACCACCTGATGGGCATTACCCACGTGGTGCGCGGCAACGAATACCTTTCCTCCACGCCGAAATACAACCTGCTGTACCAGGCGTTCGGTTGGGACATACCGGTGTATATACATTGCCCGCCGATCATGAAAGACGCGCATCAGAAATTGTCCAAACGCAACGGCGACGCGTCGTTCCTGGATCTCGTGAACAAAGGCTACCTGGTGGAGGCGATCCTGAACTACATCGCGCTGCTGGGCTGGAGCCCCGCGGGCAACGAGGAGTTCTTCACACTCAAAGAACTTGAGGAAAAATTCACGCTGGAGGGTCTGTCCAAATCGCCCGCCATATTCGATATCGAGAAACTCAAATGGATGAACGGCGAGTACATCCGCCGCATGAGCCCCGAGGAGTTCCGCGCGGCCGCGGACAACTGGCTCCGCGAAGGCCTGGGCGACGCGCTCTCGGACAACGAAGCCGTTCTGAACAAGGTTGCCGCTCTGGTGCAGCCGCGCACTGTCATACTGAGCGATATCCCCGAGCGCATCGGGTTCCTGAAGGAATTGCCGCAGTACGACACCGCGATCTACTGCCACAAAAAGATGAAGACCGACGAAGCGATCTCCCTCACGAGCCTGAAACTGCTGGAACCCTTTGTGAGCGCCTACAGCGGCGAATGGATATCCGGCGAACTGTACACCGCGCTGTGCGAACTGGCCGCGGCGGGCGGACTCAAAAACAGCCAGATCCTCTGGCCGCTCCGTACCGCGCTCTCCGGTATGGAAGTGAGCCCCGGCGGCGCCACCGAACTGATGGAGATACTGGGCCGCGACGAGACGCTCCGGCGTATAAGAACAGGAATCGAACTGCTGGAAAGCAAGGCGGCGGAAACGGCCGCTCCGGCGGAGGTGTGATATGGAAAACACGGGCAATTTCATCCACGACATGATCGATGAAGACCTGAAGGAAGGCGGACGCTGCTACGGAAAGAAGATCCATACGCGTTTCCCGCCCGAACCCAACGGGTATCTGCATATCGGGCACGCCAAGGCGCTGTGCGTCGACTTCGGCACCGCGGAAAAGTACGGCGGCGCGTGCAACCTCAGGCTGGACGACACCAACCCCAGCAAAGAGGATACGGAGTACGTTGACGCCATAATGGAGGATATACACTGGCTGGGCTACGACTGGGACGGCGAGATACGGTACGCGTCGGATTATTTCCCGCGCATGTACGAATGCGCCGTTGACCTCATCAAACGCGGCCTTGCGTACGTGTGCGACCTGAGCCCCGACGAGATCCGGGATTACCGGGGAACGTTGACCGAACCCGGCATCGACAGCCCGTACCGGAACCGTTCCGTGGAAGAGAACCTGGAACTCTTTGAACGCATGAAGGCGGGCGAATTCGAAGACGGCAGCCGCGTGCTCCGCGCGAAGATCGACATGGCCAGCCCGAATATGAACATGCGCGACCCGGTCATCTACCGCATCCTGCACGCGCATCATCACCACGTGGGGGACGAATGGTGCATCTATCCGATGTACGATTTCGCGCATCCGCTGGAAGACGCCTTCGAGGGCATCACGCACTCGCTGTGCAGCATCGAATTCAAGGATCACCGCCCGCTGTACGACTGGGTGGTGGAGCAGTGCGGCCCCTTCGATCCTGAGCCGCGCCAGACGGAATTCGCGCGCCTCAACCTGACATACACTATGATGAGCAAGCGGTATCTCCGGCAGATGGTGGAGACCGGCATCGTCCGCGGCTGGGACGACCCGCGCATGCCTACGCTGTGCGGCCTCAGACGCAAGGGCTTCACCCCTGATTCCATAAAGAACTTCATAAACGCCGTGGGTGTGTCCACCAGCAATTCCACCGCGGATTATTCACTGCTGGAATACTGCATCCGCGATGACCTGAACCGCATCGCGCCGAGGGCAATGGCGGTACTGGACCCCATCGAGCTGGTGATCGACAATTATCCGGACAATCTCGTGGAGGAATTCGACGCGGAGGTCAATCCGGAAAATCCCGATATGGGCACCCGCAAAGTGCAGTTCTCCGGCCGCCTGTTCATCGAGCGCGAAGACTTCATGATCGAACCGGTCAAGGGGTATTTCCGCCTGTTCCCGGGCAACGAAGTGCGCCTCAAATACGCGTACTATGTGCGGGCCACGTCTTACGAGACCGATGACGCGGGCAACGTTACCCGCGTCCACTGCACCTACGACCCCGCTTCCCGCGGCGGTTGGGTGGAAGGCCGCAAGGTCAAAGGCACGATCCACTGGGTCAGCGCGCACAACGCGGTCCCGGCGGAAGTCCGGCTGTACGACCAGCTGTTCAGCGATCCGGCGCCGATGGACGACTCCGACGGCCGCAGCTGGGAAGAGAAGCTGAACCCGAATTCGCTGACGGTCATGGATCACGCGGTAGTGGAGCCCTACGCCGCACAGTGCGAACCTCACGCCCACTTCCAGTTCCTGCGCGCCGGCTTCTTCTCCGCGGACAACGACCACACTCCCGAGCATCCGGTCTTCAACCGCACCGTGAGCCTGAAGGACACGTGGGGAAAGAAAAAGTGAGACTGTACTCCACACAACAGTTTGAAATCATTATGTTTTAATTATTGGCCGCATCTTTTAAGAGCGGATCTGATAGTTGACGAGAAACTGAGTTGTGTGATATAATTTAGCTGTCTAAAGGCACGCCGGTAAGCGGTTCCCTCAGGCAAATTATGCAGACTAATCGCCCGACACTTTGCGCGAAGGCAGGCGATTAGTCTTTTTATTTATCGCCACCACCACGAAAGATGGAGACAACAAGACTGACCAGCGATATCAATACCGCGATCAGAGCGTAAAGCTCAACATGTGTTACCATATTGTCCCACCTCCTCACCTTTTCAGATTGAGAGAGATGTCAAAAA
>CACZOW010000063.1 GCA_902782885.1 uncultured Ruminococcus sp.
AAGATGCGCGCGCACATCATGCGCGATATAGGGGCAATGCAGAGCCCTCAGAACGCGTTCCTGCTCAATCTGGGGCTGGAGACGCTCTGCCTGCGCATGGAACGGCACTGCGCCAACGGCATGGCTGTGGCGAAATATCTGGAAAGCCGCATGAAAGACGGAAAGATCACCTGGGTCACTTACCCCGGATTACCGTCGTTCAAGTATGCCGACCGGGTCAAAAAATATCTGCCCAACGGATCCTGCGGCGTGATCTCCTTCGGCGTTGCCGGCGGCAGAGAAGGCGCGGTGCGGTTTATGGAAGGGCTCAGATTGGCCGCGATCGTGACGCACGTTGCCGACGCGCGCACCTGCGTGCTGCATCCCGCCAGTACCACACACCGTCAGCTCAGTGACAAAGAACTCCTCGAGTGCGGTGTAACTCCCGATCTGATCCGGTTCTCCGTCGGTATCGAAAACGCGGCGGATATTATCGAAGATATCGAATCGGCGCTTGAGCAGATTTAATAACCAGTCAAAAACGGAGCAATTCGATATGGAAAACGATTTCCTGAAATTGATAAAAGACGCTGAGGACGCGGCCGCCGAGAAGATCGAAGCCGCGCGCAAAGAGGCTGTCGAGATCGAAAAAGACGGCGAACGCCGCGCCGCGGAACTGGCGCGCAAACAGCAGGAGGAAGCGCTCGCGCGCAGGGAAGAACAGTTGTCCGCGGCCAGGTACTCCGTAAAAAAGAAATATGACAATAAAAAGGCGCTGCTTACCGTCGAACTGGACGAAAAGCGCCGCGCCGCCGCGAAAAAGCTCGACAAGGCGGCAGAAGTAATAATCGAAAGGATAATTAACGACTGATGGCAGTCTCCGGAATGCGCCACATCAGCTGCGTAGGGCTGATGAGGGATAAAGCAAAAATACTTGACATGCTTCAAAAAGAGGGCGTGGTGCATTTTGCCTCGCCCGCGGAAGCGATGCTGCCTAAAACCGCCGAAACTGAAAGCGAGGCGGAAACGGATATTGTCATACCTGAACCCGAAACGCTGCTCGCGGATAATCAGGCGTTTATTGCCCTCAACGACAAACGTGCCAAGCTGCAGAAATGTATCGAGGAGCTGGCGCGTTATGATACGCGCAAAAAGCATTTGTTCTCGTTCCTGCGATCCGTGAAGGCTGCCGAAGTTGCGGAAGTCGATTCCCGCGCCGATGAGATCCTGTCGGAAGCGGATAAGATCATTGCCACCGACAGCGCCATTAAAGACGCGGAAGCGGAGATCGCGCGGCTGGATTCCGAGATATTGGCGCTGGGCCCCTGGACTGCGCTGCCGTACGCTCCGGCAGATTGCGACACCGCACACACGGCGACGGATTTCCTGGCCGCCGGATCGCGCAAAGAGTTCGAAGAATTCAGAACCGCCTTTCTTAACGCGGTCTCGCCGTCGGATATCTGCGTACTGAACGAAGAAAAAAACGGCGGGGCTGTAAGTTTTGCCGTTACATATCTCAAATCTGACCGATTGATCGCGGAAAAGCTGTACAGTTCCGTGCGGGTCACACGCTTTGATCTGAGCGGAATGTCAAATACTCCGGAGGCACAGCTGTCGCTCCTGAAAGCGCAGAAACAGCAGAAGCAGGACGAGATCACAGCGCTCACCGAAAACCGCAAGTCCGCCGCGCAGCATCTGTCCGATTTTGAGATACTGTACGACTCGCTGGGAATACGTGCTCAAAAAATGCTTGCGGACGTTAATATTTCGGATTCCTCCGTCACTTTTAATTTTGACGGCTGGATCCCCGCAAAGCAGGAGAAAAAGATCGCCGCGGCGCTGACCGATGATTTTATCTGTCACGTGGAATTTCGCGATCCCGCGGAAGGGGAACTGCCGCCCACCAAACTGGAGAATCGCGTGCTGGGCAGTTCCATTGAGCCCGTAGAATCGCTATACAGCCTGCTCAGATACGGCGAACTGGATCCGTCCGCGATCGCCGCGTTCTTTTACGCGCTGTTCTTCGGATTTATGTTTTCGGACGCCGGTTACGGCATAATGCTGACCGTTGCCTGCGCGGTCATTCTGATCAAATGCAAGCTGAAAGCATCGATGAAAAAGTATATGTGGCTGTTCCTGTTTTCCGGCCTATCCACGATTTTCTGGGGCGTGCTGTTCGGCAGCTGGTTCGGCAACGTTGTCCAGACCGTTACGCTGGGCAAATTCGCACTGAAACCCCTCTGGTTCGATCCGCAGGACAGCGTAAACACCGAACACTTCCTTGCTTTCACGCTGCTCTTGGGCGTCATCCATCTGTACACCGCCCTTGCGATGAAAGCCGCAAATCTGATCGCAAAAGGAAAATGGCTGGACGCGGTCTGCGACGTGTTTTTCTGGTATATCTTCTATACCGGAGAGATCCTGTTCCTGCTTCCGTACATCCCGTACTATAAAGACACCGCCTTCTGCGCCAAAGCGCATCCCTACGGCGTATATCTGCTGCTGGCGGGCTTTATTCTGATACTGTTCACGAAAGGGCGGAAGTCAAAAAATCCCTTCATCAAGCTGTTTGGCGGCATCACCTGTCTGTACTCGCTCGTCGACATGCTTTCGGACTGCCTGTCGTACACGCGTCTGATGGCAATGGGACTTGCCACGTCCGTCATCATAAACGTGTTCAACTCCATTGCCGCCTCCGCCGCCGGACTCGAGACCGCGGGCATTACGTTCCGTTTTATCATATTCATCTTGATATTCGTTGCGGCCAACCTTTTCAATTTCGCCATCAACGCACTCGGTGCGTACGTCAACGCGTGCCGCCTCACATACATAGAATTCTTCGGTAAGTTTTACGAGGGCGACGGTAAAGAATACACCCCTCTGTGCTACAACACCGAATACATTTCCGTAGAACCCGGAGACAGCGCCGAAAACACCGGCGCCGTTTCCTGAACTATATATTTCAGGAGGTATCTTTATGATTTCAACACTGAATCTGCTGCTTTCCGAAGCGGGCGAGATCACCACCGCGGCGGACACCACGTCAAAGTTCTTTAACTGGGGCGGCACCGCCATCGCGCTGATCGGCGCGCTGCTGGCCGTCGTACTGGCCGGTATCGGCTCCGGCCTCGCGGTCAAAAATGTGGCGTCTGCCGGTCTGGGACTGCTGTCCGAAGATCCCAAACAGTTCATGCCGGCGCTGGTCCTTTCGCTGCTGCCTTCCACGCAGGGCATTTACGGCTTCGTTATCGCCTTCATGATGCTGGGCAAGGTCACGACCGGAATGGCGTACGCCGACGGCTTTTCACTGATGCTGGCGGGACTTCCGATCGGCGTCGTGGGTCTGCTCTCCGCGATCTGCCAGGGCAAAGTTGCCGCCGCCGGTATCCAGCTGGCCGCCAAGCAGCCCAAACACTGGTCGCGCGCGATGATCCTTACGCTGCTGGTGGAAATGTTCGCGCTGCTCAGCTTCATCATCTCCATCTTCATGGTCAACAGATGACGTGCCGGGAGGACTGGTCAACATGGCGGAAACCAACGGCGGCATCAACGCTATAATAGAAAAGATCCGCGAATACGCCGATACCACCGCGTCCGGACTTATTGACGACAGCACCCGCAAAGCTGAGGCTGCCGTTGCGGCCGCGCAGGAAGCCGTGCGCTCCAAAGAAACGCAGGAACTTGCCGCGCTGGAACGCTCGCTTGCCGTCGAGACGGCTCAGGCAGAGACCGATTATGCCGCGGTGTACCGCGACCGCAACCTGGCGCTTAAACAGGAGATGCTGGGCAAAACGTACAGCCGCGCCGTTGAACTGCTGGCCGGACTGCCTTCGGACAAACGGCTGGAGCTTTACCGGAAATGGCTCAAAAAATACGGCGAGCAGAGCGACTACCGCGTGATCCTCAATCAGGCGGACCGGGACGAGTTCGGCGACATCCTCGCGGATGAAATGAGCCGGGGCCTGTATCCGGGACATCCTTCGCTCTCTGCATACTGCGCCTCGATCTCCGGCGGGATAATACTCGATTTCATCGATTCGAAAACGGATATCTCGTTTGAGGCCGTGGTCGCCGCCGAACGCGGCAAAGGCGAAGGCGAACTGATCAGGATACTGTTCGCGGAAGGGAACAATTAGTATGCGCCAGGATACCAACTACGCATATGCGGTAGGCAGAATACGGGTACTGGAAAAATCGCTGCTGAAAAACAGCGATTACGACGCACTTATCGATGCCGGAGACGAAAGTTTCGTGACGCTTCTTTCCGGGCTGGGATACGCTGCTCCGGTGAAAGCCGACGACGCTGCCGAAACGGATGTGCTGCGGCAGCTGGCGGATCTGTTCGCCGCCCGTTTTACCGATACGGTGCGTGAAGTAATGAAGTTCGCGCCGGAGCCGGAAGTACTCAGCGTGTTCTTATTGCCCGCGGACTGCAGCAACGCCAAGATCTGTGTGAAGAGCATTGCCGGACATAACGAGGTAAGCGGAGAAATGCCCGTGCTGAGCCGCGGCGGCACGCTGCCTCCGGAAATGATCTGGGACGCGGTCCGCAAAGGAGAGCAGGGCAGACTCGGCAGCGGATTTTATAAGGCATTGACGGGCGCGCTGGAAGAACTTTCGGTTTCAGGCAACGCGCGCAAGGCGGACCTGATCCTGGACCGCGCCTGCTTTGTCAACATGCGCGAGCTCGTTGCGAAAGGCTGCTATTTTACCCGCAAGTTCATGAACCGTTACCTGGATATATACGCGGACTGGACGAACATACTTACGGCGGAACGCATCGTTTCCGCGGACGGAGGCGAGCAACTGTTCCGGAGCGCGTATCTGCACGGCAGCATAGCTAAGGAGCGTTTCGTTGACAATATGACCTCCGGCCGCCGGGCGTACGCCGGTACCCCGTATGAAGGATTCATCGAAACCATCGGGCGCGCTCCCGCAGCTCAGCTATCGCCGGACGCGGCGGACAAGATAGACAGCGCGGCGCTGGAAAAACTTGCGGATATATTCATGGCGCGTTTTCTGGCATTCAACAGCAATGAACCTTACCGCATCGACGCGCTTGCCGCGTACCTCGGCGCACTGAAACTCGAGACTCGCAACCTGCGAATGATCACCGTAGGCCGACGCAGCGGGACGGACAAAGAAACGATCCGCGAACTGCTCCGGCTGACCGGACGTATATAGTACAAGCATTTAACGGAGCATCGGTACGAAATGGCATACTCGATTGGTGTGATCGGAGACAGAGAAAGCGTTCTATCCTTCAAAGCGGTGGGACTTAAAGTGTTCGAGTGCGGTACCCGTGCGGAAGCGCTGAAAGCCCTGAAGGCCGCGGCGGAGGACTGCGCCGTGATATTTGTAACCGAGAAAGTTTACGACTCGATCAGTGAAGAGATCAGAGCTTACGACGATAAACCGCTCCCTGCGGTGATCCCGTACCCCGGAACTTCCGGGGGCACCGGACTGGGCATGGAGCTACTCAATAAATCTGTGGAGAAAGCGGTCGGCAGCAACATACTGCAGAACTGACCGTCTAAACAGAAAGGACGTATTAAAATGGTCAAGGGAATTATAACCAAGATTTCCGGACCGCTGGTAGTCGCCTCCGGTATGCGCGCCGCCAGCATGTTCGATATGGTCAAGATCGGTGAACTCGGCCTGACCGGCGAGATCATCGAGATCCACGGCGACAAGGCCTCGATCCAGGTCTACGAAGAGACCGCCGGACTGAGACCCGGCGAAGAAGTGATCTGCACCGGTCTGCCATTAAGCGTAGAACTGGGCCCAGGCCTCATAAAAAGTATTTTTGACGGCATTCAGCGGCCGCTGGAAGAGATGTACCGCATTCAGGGGTACAATATCAAGCGCGGCCTGACGCTGCCCGCGCTGGACCGCAAGATCAAATGGCATTTCAGTCCCGCCTGCAAGGCCGGAGACGTTCTCTCGGAGGGCGACGTGATAGGCACGGTCAAGGAGACCGAACTGGTTACTCAGCGCATAATGCTGCCCAAAGGCGTATCCGGAACCGTCAAAGAAATCCGCGAAGGCGATTTTACCGTTGACGAGCCGGTAGGCACGCTCACAGATGCCAGAGGAAGGGAACAGGATCTCAAAATGATGACCACCTGGCCCATCCGTGTCGGACGTCCTTACGCACAGAAATTGCCCCCTACGGAACCGCTTTCCACCGGTCAGCGCAATATCGACACGCTTTGTCCAATTGCCAAAGGCGGCGCGGCGGCAATACCCGGCCCCTTCGGCAGCGGCAAGACCGTTGTCCAGCACCAGCTGGCCAAATGGGCGCAGGCGGATATCGTGGTTTATATCGGCTGCGGCGAACGCGGCAACGAGATGACGGACGTGCTGAACGAATTCCCGGAGATCATTGACCCGCGCTCCGGCAAATCGCTCATGGAGCGCACCGTGCTGATCGCGAATACATCGGATATGCCCGTTGCCGCCCGTGAAGCATCGATATACACCGGCATAACCATTGCCGAATATTTCCGCGATATGGGTTACGACGTCGCGATCATGGCGGATTCCACGTCGCGCTGGGCGGAAGCACTGCGTGAAATGTCCGGCCGTCTGGAAGAGATGCCCGGCGAAGAAGGCTACCCCGCGTACCTGGGTTCCAGACTCGCGCAGTTCTATGAGCGCGCCGGCATGGTGCATACGCTGGGCTCGCGCCCCCGCACCGGATCCGTAACGGCCATAGGCGCCGTTTCGCCTCCCGGCGGCGATATTTCCGAACCGGTTTCGCAGGCCACGCTGCGCATCGTTAAAGTGTTCTGGGGTCTGGATTCTGCGCTGGCATATGCGCGACACTTCCCGGCAATCAACTGGCTGAACAGTTATTCGCTTTACGTGGGCAGCCTGACGCCCTGGTTCATCAAAAACATTGCCCCCGACTGGATCGAGAAGCGCGGCATGATGATGAAGCTTTTGCAGAAAGAAGCCGAACTGAACGAGATCGTAAAACTGGTCGGCGTTGACGCGCTGTCCGCACAGGACCGCCTGGTGCTGAACGCCACCCGTTCGATCCGGGAAGATTACCTGCAGCAGGACGCCATGGACGACGTGGATACCCATGCCTCTTACAGCAAAATGTACGGCCTTATGTCGCTGGTACTTGAGTATTACACCAAGTGTCTGGAGGCAATAAAGCGCGGTGTGAGCTTCAGAGGCATCGATCATCTGACTGTCACCGAACGCATCGGGCGCATCAAATTCGTACCCGAAGACCGGTTCCCGGCGGAACTGGAAGACGTCCGGAGCGCGCTGGACAACGAACTTCGCGAACTTGAGAACAGGGAGCTGAGTGAATAATGCAAAAAGAATATAAAACCATCACCGAAATTGCCGGCCCGCTCATGATGCTGAACAAAGTTACGGACGTCAGTATGGGCGAACTGGGCGAGATAATGCTCTCTGACGGCAGCAGAAAAATGTGCAAAGTCATGGAGATCGACGGGGACGTGGCGGTGGTCCAGCTGTTCGGTTCTTCTGCCGGAATAAACCCGCAGGAAAGCACCGTTAAATTCCTCGGCCACGGCACGGAACTGGCGGTATCCGAAGATATGCTGGGCCGCGTGTTTGACGGGCTCGGCCGTCCGATCGACGGCGGTCCCGAACTGCTCGCGGAGGAACGGCTGGACGTAAACGGCCTTCCCATGAATCCCGCCGCCCGCGAATATCCTTCCGAGTTCATTCAGACCGGCGTGTCCGCCATTGACGGCCTCAACACGCTGGTGCGCGGTCAGAAACTGCCTATATTCTCGGCGTCCGGTCTGCCGCATTCGGAGTTGGCGGTACAGATCGCGCGGCAGGCGAAAGTGCTGGGCGACGACAGCCGGTTCGCCGTTGTCTTCGCGGCAATGGGTATCACATTTGAAGAAGCCAATTTCTTTATTGACGACTTCCGCCGCACCGGTGCGCTGAGCCGCAGCGTCCTGTTCATCAACCTGGCCAACGACCCCTCCGTCGAGCGTATATCCACGCCGCGCATGGCGTTGACCGCCGCGGAATACCTGGCGTTCGAGCAGCACATGCACGTGCTGGTAATTATGACTGATATAACCTACTATTGCGAGGCACTGCGTGAGATATCCGCCGCCCGCAAGGAAGTTCCCGGCCGCCGCGGTTATCCCGGATATCTTTATACTGACCTTGCCACGCTGTACGAGCGCGCCGGCAAGAAGCGCGGGCTCGACGGCAGTATCACGCTGATACCTATATTGACCATGCCGGAAGACGATAAGACCCATCCGATCCCGGACCTTACCGGATACATCACGGAAGGGCAGATCATATTGTCCCGCGAACTCCACCGGAAGGGGATAACGCCGCCCATAGACGTACTGCCTTCGCTTTCGCGTCTGAAGGACAAGGGCATCGGCCAGGGCAAGACCCGCGCGGACCACGCCAACACCATGAACCAGCTGTTCTCCGCGTATTCCCGGGGCAAGGAATGCAAGGAACTGGCAACGGTCCTGGGCGATTCGGCGCTCTCGGAGATGGATCTGAAATACGCCGAATTCGCTGACAGATTTGAGCAGGAATACGTTTCGCAGGGCTTCAGCAACAACCGCAGCATCGAAGAGACGCTCGCCATCGGCTGGAAACTGCTGCGCATTTTCCCGAGATCCGAGCTCAAACGCATCAAAGACGTCCACCTGGACAAGTACTATAACGAAGACGAAGGCGCAGGCGCAGGTGACAACTAATGGCCAGACTTAACGTCAGCCCGACACGCATGGAACTGAACCGGCTGAAGAAGCGGCTCTCCGTGGCCAGGAACGGGCACAAACTGTTAAAGGACAAGCGGGATGAACTGATGAAGCAGTTCATGAAACTGATACGCCGCAATCAGGAGCTCCGCCGCGAAGCCGAAGCACAGCTGGAAAGCACTCAGAAGGATTTCCTGCTGGCAGGCGCGCTGCTTTCCGACGAGAGCCTGAACGCCGCGTTGATGCGTCCGTCCCGCACCGCCTCCGCCGAAGTCAGTTTCCGCAACATGACGGGCGTCAGCGTACCGGAATTTGATTACAAGATCACTTCCGGCACCGGCGATCCGCTGTGTTACGGCTTTGCTGACACCAACGCCTCGCTGGACCGCGCCGTGGCCAGAATGGATTCGATCCTTGAACCGCTGCTGGAACTTGCGCGCGTGGAAAAGGCGGCAAGGCTCCTCAGCTGCGAGATCGAAAAGACCCGCCGCCGCGTCAACGCGCTCGAATACGTTATGATACCGCAGCTGGAAGAGACCATAAAATATATCATGATGAAGATGGAAGAAAACGACCGAAGCACCAAGATACGGCTGATGAAAGTCAAAGATATGGTGCTGGAGAAGAAATAGTTTTTTTCGAAACGGAGGTCAATCATGAAGATCGGATTATTCGGCGCCGGCAATATGGGCGGCGCGCTTTTGGAAGCGATTATAAAGACAGGAAAACACACCGTTTCCGTATTTGATCCGTCGGAGTCCGCCAGGGCGCGGTTCGCCGGGCGTGATAACGTTACGTTCACGTTGTCCGCCGGTGATGCCTCCAAAGACCGCGACCTGCTGATCATGGCGGTTAAACCCGGCATCGTTCCCGGATTGATCCGGGCCATCGCTCCCGAGATCCTCGACACACGAACGGTGCTGCTCTCTGTGGCCGCTGGCGTAAGGACATCCGTATATGCCGAAGTTCTGGGCGAAAAATTCCCGATCGTGCGCGCTATGCCGAATCTGCCGGCACTGGCGGGCGAGGGTTATACGGGCCTCTTTTACAAAAATGCCGAACGCATCCCGGACGCGGTGAAAGCAGCAGTTGCCGGAATTTTCAACGAAGTAGGCGAGACATCCGAATTTACTTCGGAAGAGTATATTGACCGCCTGATACCCGTCACGTCCAGCAGCCCCGCGTACATCTGCATGCTCATCGAAGCGATGGCAGACGGTGCGGTCCGTCTCGGGTTTACAAGAGCTGAAGCTTACCGTATGTGCGAACAGGCCGTACTTGGTACCGCCGCGTACCTCAAAGAGACCGGCATGCATCCGGCGGAACTGAAAGACCGCGTATGTTCGCCCGCGGGCACCACCATTGAAGCAGT
>CACZOW010000064.1 GCA_902782885.1 uncultured Ruminococcus sp.
GCCTGCTTAGCTTCATCGCTGACGCCTTCGCGCAACTCTTTCACGTAACCGATCAGACGGTTGCGGAGCGTCTTCTGACCGATGGCAATACCGAGGCCGTGCTCGGCGTTGTCCTCGAACAGCGAGTTGGCCCAGGCAGGACCGCGGCCGCTGTCTTTGTTGACCGTGTACGGAGTAGCCGGCGCGCTGCCGCCCCAGATGGAGGAGCAGCCCGTAGCGTTGGAAATGTACATTCTCTCGCCGAACAGCTGAGTTACCAGGCGCGCGTACGAAGTCTCGGCGCAGCCCGCGCAGGAGCCGGAGAATTCAAGCAGCGGCTGATTGAACTGGCTGCCCTTTACCGTGGTATCCGCGAAAGGCAGATCCTTCTTGGAAACGTTGGCGACGGCGTAATCGAACGCGGCCTGCTGATCGGCCTGCGTCGCCTGAGCCACCATGCGCAGCGGCACATTGGCGGGATCGACTTTTTCACCGGCGGCAGCGGCTTTCTTCTCGGCGGTCTTGACCACCGGGCAGGCTTTAACGCACACGCCGCAGCCCATACAGTCGAGGGGCGACACGGCCATGGTGAACTTGAAGCCTTCGCAGCCTTTGCCGATCATCTTGGCGGCAAATTTCGTGGAAGCGGGAGCATTCGCGGCCTCGGCTTCGTCCATGGCAAACGGACGGATCGTGGCGTGCGGGCAGACGTAAGCGCAGGTATTACACTGTACGCACTTCGCCGGATTCCACTCGGGCACAAACACGGCAACGCCGCGTTTCTCGAACGCGGAAGCGCCCTGCGGGAAGGTACCGTCAACATAATCCGTAAACGCGGATACGGGCAGGCTGTCGCCTTTCATTCTGCCAACCGGGGTGACAACGGTATTCACGAACTTCTCGAGATCCTTGCGCTTGCTCTCGGCAGCGGTCTCGGGGGCGTCGTCGACGCAGTTCTTCCAGGCGTCCGGAACGTCAACTTTCACGAACGCGTCGGCGCCGGCGTCAATGGCGTTGTAGTTAAGGTCGACCATCGCCTGTCCCTTCTTGATATAGGACTTGTACGCCATCTTCTTCATGTATTCGATAGCTTCGTCCTTGGGCAGGATCTTGGCGAGCGCGAAGAACGCGGACTGGAGCACCGTGTTCTTTACCTTCGCGTTGCCGATCTTGTTGATGGCAATGGAAGTCGCGTTGATGGTATAGAAGTTGATGCCGTTCTCGGCAATATACTTCTTAACGGCAGCCGGCAGATGAGCGTCAAGCTCCTCGCCGCTCCACTGGCAGTCCAGGAGGAACGTGCCGCCGGGCTTGATATCGCTGACGATATCATATTTGGTGAGGTACGCCTGGTTGTGGCACGCCACGAAGTTCGCCTTGTTGATGTAGTAGGAGGACTTGATGGGTTTGTCGCCGAAACGCAGGTGGGAGATCGTCACGCCGCCGGTCTTTTTGGAGTCGTACTGGAAATACGCCTGGATGAATTTGTCCGTATGGTCGCCGATGATCTTGATGGAGTTCTTGTTGGCGCCCACGGTACCGTCGCCGCCCAGACCCCAGAACTTGCAGGAGATCGTGCCTTCGGGAGACGTATCGGGAACTTTCTTTTCGGGAAGCGAAAGTCCGGTCACGTCGTCGACGATGCCGATGGTGAAATGTGCCTTGGGCTCATCCGCCGCCAGATTCTCGTATACCGCGAAAATGGAGGACGGAGGCGTATCTTTGGAACCCAGACCGTAGCGGCCGCCCACGATCTTAACGCCGGCAACGCCCTGCGTAGCCAGTGCGGTGACAACGTCCAGATACAGCGGTTCGCCGAGGGAACCGGGCTCTTTGGTGCGGTCGAGCACCGCGATCTTCTTCACGGTCTTCGGCAGCGCTTCCACAAGTTTGTCCGCGCAGAAAGGACGATAAAGACGGACTTTGACCAGACCGACTTTCTCGCCCGCGGCATTCATGTAGTCAATAACTTCTTCCGCCACGTCGCACACGCTGCCCATTGCCACGATCACGCGCTCCGCGTCGGGTGCTCCGTAGTAGTTGAACAGTTTGTAGTCGGTGCCGATCTCGGCGTTGACCTTGTTCATGTAGTCTTCCACGATGGCCGGCAGCGCTTCATAATACTTGTTGCAGGCCTCTCTGTGCTGGAAGAAGATATCGCCGTTCTCGGCGCTGCCGCGCAGCACCGGATGCTCGGGATTCAGCGCCCGCGCGCGGAACGCGGCCACGGCGTCTTTGTCGATCATTTTGTCCAGTACGTCATAGTCCCAGACCTCGATCTTCTGGATCTCGTGGGAAGTGCGGAAACCGTCGAAGAAGTTGAGGAACGGCACCCTGCCTTTGATGGTGGACAGGTGGGCGACCGCGCCGAGGTCCATTACTTCCTGCGGATTGGATTCGGCCAGCATGGCGTAGCCCGTCTGACGGCAGGCGTAAACGTCGGAATGATCGCCGAAGATATTGAGCGCGTGGGAAGCGACGCATCTCGCCGAAACATGGATCACGTTGGGCAGCAGCTCGCCCGCGATCTTGTACATGTTCGGGATCATCAGGAGCAGACCCTGCGACGCCGTGTAAGTGGTCGTCAGCGCACCGGAGGCCAGGCTTCCGTGCACCGCGCCCGCGGCGCCCGCTTCGGACTGCATCTCCACGACTTTTACTTTGTCGCCGAAGATGTTTTTAAGTCCGTTGGCCGACCAGGAGTCGGTAAGTTCGGCCATAACGCTCGAAGGTGTGATGGGGTAAATGGCCGCAACCTCGGTAAAGGCGTAGCTCACGTGCGCCGCCGCGGTGTTGCCGTCCATTGAAAGTTTCTTTCTTTTGACCATATTGTTCCTCCTGAGTAAGAATCAGCCCTTCGCAGCGATCACTTTGTCCGCGATCTGCTGAGCGGTCAGGCCGTATTTTTCCAGCAGCGCCGCAGGAGTGCCGGATTTGCCGTATTTCTCCTGAACGCCGATCATTTTGACTTTGCAGGGGTAGTTTTCGGAAAGCGCTTCGCAGACCGCGCCGCCCAGACCGCCGGCAATGTTGTGCTCCTCGACAGTGACGATGAAACCAGTTTCCTTCGCGCACTTCACGAGCAGTTCGGTGTCAATGGGCTTGATGGTATGGATGTCAACGACTCTCGCGTCGATGCCGCGCTCCGCCAGGATGTCCGCCGCCTTCAGCGATTCCTGGACCATAAGACCGGTGGCGACCAGCGTGACGTCTTTGCCGTCTCTCACAGTTACGCCTTTGCCGATCTCAAATTTGAAATCTTCGCCGTGCACGGCTTCCACGCCCAGTCTGCCCAGCCGGATATATACGGGACCGTTGTAGTCGATCGCCGCTTTGATGGCGCGGTTGGTCTCGATCTCGTCGCAGGTGCTGATGACCGTCATGTTCGGGAGCGCGCGCATTACCGCGAGGTCTTCCAGGCACTGGTGGGAAGCGCCGTCCTCGCCTACCGTAAGGCCCGCGTGAGTAGCGCAGATCTTAACGTTCAGTTTGGGATAGCAGATGGAATTGCGGATCTGCTCGCAGGCGCGCTCCGACGCGAAGATCGCGAAGGTGCTGGCGAAAACGATCTTGCCGCAGGTGGCTAGACCCGCCGCTACGCACATCATATCCGCTTCGGCGATACCCATATTGAAATGTCTTTCAGGAAATACTTTTTTAAACGTGTCGGTCTTGGTGGATTTGGACAGGTCCGCGTCGAGGACGATGATGCGCTCGTCGGAACCGTACTGCGCCAAAGCGTTACCGTATGCTTCTCTTGTAGCAACTTTTCCCATTATAATCAAGCCTCCTTAACTTTTGCGATCTCAGCTTCGATCTCAGCCAGCTTCGCGTCAAGTTCGGCGATAGCCTGGTCTCTCTGCTCCTGGTTGGGCGCTTTGCCGTGCCAGCCGTAGTTGTCTTCCATGAACGAAACGCCGCGGCCTTTGTGGCAGTAGCACACTACCATCGTAGGCTTGCCTTTCATGCGTTTGGCAAGTTCCATTGCCGCCTTGAGTCCTTCGATGTCGTGGCCGTCGGTCTCGATGACGTTCCAGCCGAAAGCGCGGAATTTGTCGGCAATAGGCGTCGGATTCATGACGTCGGTGATGTTGCCGTCGATCTGAAGGCCGTTGAAGTCAACGAACGCGCACAGATTGTCCAGTTTGTAATGCGCCGCGGCCATAGCGGCCTCCCAGACGAGGCCTTCCTCAAGCTCGCCGTCGCCCAGGATAGAGTACACGCGGTAATCCTTCTTATCGATCTTTCCGGCCAGCGCCATACCTACGGCGGTGGAAATGCCCTGTCCCAGCGAACCGGTGGACATATCGCAGCCCGGCACGTAATTCATGCTGGGATGGCCTTCAAGGTAGCTGTCGATGCGGCGGAATGTATAAAGATCCTTCTCCGGGAAGAAGCCCCGGCATGCCAGGGTCGCGTAAAGCGCGGGTGCGCAGTGTCCCTTTGAAAGTACAAATCGATCCCGGTCCGCCCATTTGGGGTTCTTGGGATCGACGCGCATTTCTTCGAAGTAAAGCGTGGTAAAAATGTCGGTGCAGGAAAGCGAGCCGCCGGGATGACCCGAATTCGCGGAAAAGACTTCATCGATGATGTACTTACGGATGATAGTCGCTTGCTTCTGTAACTCAAGCAGTCTGAGCTTGTCCATAGATGATTCCTCCAGTTTTATTGTTCTTTTTTACAGCGGCGCGCGGGCTTATTCGCGGCCGGATAATTGCTTTTTTCGATCTCTTTGAGATAATCGATGCGTTTCTGATGTCTGCCGCCTTCGAACTCCGCGTCCAGCCAGGCGTCAACGATCATCTTTGCGAGTTCGGTTCCCACGACGCGGGCGCCGAAGCAAAGAATGTTGGAATCGTTGTGCTGCTTGGACAATTTGGCGGAAAACGGCTCGGAGCACACGCAGGCGCGGATGCCGTTGACTTTGTTGGCGGCAATGGAAATGCCTACGCCGGTACCGCAGATGCAGATACCGCGTTCGCACTCGCCGGATGCCACGGCGCGGGCAACTTTTTCGCCGTATTCCGCATAGTTGCAGGACTCGGGACTGTTCGTACCGAAGTCCTTCACCTCTATGCCGCGGCTTTCCAGATGCTGTTTGATGATATTCTTCAGCTCGATGGCCGAATGATCGTTTCCGATTGCATACATAGCTTTATAAACACCTCCGGGGGTCAAAAAGCCCCAAATGTCATTATATACCCTGCAGGTGGGAAAAGCAAGAAAAGAATAATGTCAATTCACTTCACCCGCAGGAGCCCCTCTTCCGTGACCTCGATCTCCGCGATCGCCGGCCTTTCGCTGAAATCGGGGCCGTAAAACGCCGTGGTATACAGTTTGCCGTCTTTGGAGAAGAACAGGTTATTGTGCCCTCCGTACTGCAAAAGGAGCCGCCGTTCGCTGTACGGACCGAATAAATTGTCAGAAAACACATAGAAACTGTCGTAAGTCTGGAACGGCGTGCCGTCGGCGCGGTAATGGATGCAGTACGTGGAGGAGCACAGATAATACACCCCATCCAGCTTGATCATATAGCAGCCCTCGAATCCCGCCTGTATGCCGCTCGCGCTTTTGAGCGCCCGGCGCGGTCCTTTCAGCGCCGTGAGGTCATCGTTCAGTTCCGCGATCTGCCCGTCGGACCAGATGGCGTATATCCTGCCCCCGTCCTCAAAAAGCGTAGCATCGATGTAGTCGAACATAGGCGAATCCGAAACGTCCTCGTACGGTCCTTCCGGCAGACCGGTGGTGCTTTTAAGCAGCGAACCGGACATGGAGCCCCAGCCCAGCGAGTAACAGATCCAGTACGTGCCTTTCAGATAGTGCAGTTCCGGCGCCCAGATCGGAGATTCGTCCCCCAGAATATCTTTCTGCCAGGTGGCATCGCGTTCGTAGCTCCACACCGCGCCAAGATCCTTCCACGCGGACAGATCGTCGGAACGGTAAATGTGTATCTCGCGGGTGTTGTGCCAGTCTTTGGGCTCGTACGTGCCGATCAGGTAATAATGCCCGTCGGGCGCGTTCAGCACGAAGGGGTCCCGCATGTGTATATCCGCCATCGGTCTCAGCGGTTCCGACGGTATGCCGCCGAAGCTCGGGGCTTCCGCGGACAATTCATACTCCGAATCCGCCGCGAACAACGGCTGTTTTCCCTCCTGATACCGGTACCCGACGTTGAGCTTGTAAAACGCCCCCGCCTTAAAAGTAACGTTATCGTCGTACGGTTCCGTATGGAGTTCGTTGTACGTCACGGTAATATCCGTATCGGATACGCCGGAAAGCTTAAGGTGCTGGTTTCCGTCTTCGGCAAAGCAAATGTACGCGGAAGCCCTGACATATCTCGCCTGAGCCAGTTCGGCGCAGTCCGGCAGTGTACTGAAGTCCGGCACAATACCGCTCCAGAGTGCTTCCGCCGCATTTTTGCCTGTAAACAGGCTTAGCTTTACACCACGTGAGAAGTTCAGATAATCATCTATCAGTTCCCGCTCCGCTTCGGTATACGTCATAAACTCTTTCATTTTGAACGATCCTTTCCTGCCGCAGCCGGGCAGCACGGACAATATCAGCATTGCCGCCAGGAGCGCGGTCAACGCTATACGAACCGCGGGATTGCCGCCTCCCCGTACGTTCCGGCGCATCATTCTGCGATCAGCTCCCGCACTGCCGCGATCTGCGCGGCCACCGAGAGGGGCGCTGTTCCGCCGAAACTCGTGCGCCGCTTAACGCACTTATCCAGGTCGATGGCGTCGTACACGTCAGGCCCGAACACCGGATCAAACTTTTTATATTCTTCTATCGGCAGCGTTTCCAGCACGCAGCCGCGCTTTATGCATTCGCTCACTATACGGCCGGAGATCTTGTACGCGTCCCGGAACGCGAGCCCTTTGCCCACCAGATAGTCCGCCAGGTCCGTGGCGTTGATGAAGCCCTCTCCCGCCGCTTTGCGCATCCGTTCGGGCCGCGCGCGCATCGTCCGGATCATGCCCGCTGTTATATCAAGGCATGCTTTGACCGTGTCGCACGCGTCGAAGATGCTCTCCTTGTCTTCCTGCATATCTTTGTTGTACGCCAGCGGAAGGCCTTTAAGCAGCGTCAGCAGCGTCACCAGATCGCCGTACACCCGGCCGGTCCTGCCGCGCACCAGCTCCGCCATATCCGGATTCTTTTTCTGGGGCATTATCGACGAGCCGGTGGTGAACGCATCGGACAATTCCACGAATCCGAACTCCCAGGACGACCACAGCACCAGCTCCTCCGAAAGCCGCGACAGGTGCATCATTACGATGGCAATATCCGCCGCCAGCTCCACACAGAAATCCCGGTCCGACACGCCGTCGATCGAATTCAGGCACACTTTTTCCATGCCGAGCTTTTCCGCCTCGGATCTGCGGTCCGTGGGGTACGTCGTCCCCGCCAGTGCGCAGCTGCCGATAGGCGAAATATTGATGCGCTTCCGGCAGTCGGAGAGCCGCTCAATGTCGCGCAGCAGCATCATCGCGTAACACATCAGCTGGTGGCCGAACGTTATCGGCTGCGCCCGCTGCATATGCGTGTAGCCCGGCATAACGGTGTCCTTATATTCCTCCGCCCGGTCGCACAGCGCCGCAATCAGCTCGCGCACCCGGCCGCTTATGTCATCCGTCTCGTCCCGCAGGTACAGGCGGGCGTCCAGCGCCACCTGATCGTTGCGGCTGCGGGCGGTGTGCAGTTTTTTGCCCAGCTCGCCCAGCCGGTCGGTGAGCACCTGCTCCACGAACATATGGATATCTTCCGCGCCGGGATCTATAGCGAGCCGTCCCGCGTCGAGGTCGTCGAGTATCGTCTGAAGTCCGTCGATCAGCGCATCCGCCTCTCCCGCTTCTATAATCCCGGTCTCCCCCAGCATCGCCGCGTGCGCCATACTGCCCCGGATATCCTGCCGGTACATCCGGCGGTCAATACCGATCGAAGAATTGAACTCGTCCGCCGCTTTATCGGTATTGCCGTCCGTGCGGCC
>CACZOW010000065.1 GCA_902782885.1 uncultured Ruminococcus sp.
ACTTTTTTAATAGTTTTATACCAGAGGAGCCCGAAAAAAATGAGCGAGAACGCGGAGCGGCCGGCGAGATCCCGGCCGCGGATCGGGTCAGATGGAGCGGCCGACCTCATCGAGCGTGAAATCCCGGCCGCGAATCGGGGCAAATGGAGCGGCCGACCTCATCGGGCGATCCCAGCCAGCGCGGCAGGCAGGGCGCCTCAAGCCGGGGAAAGGACCTTACCGTCAAATGCCTCCCGGAATATTGGCACCGGCAGAACAAATCGAAAAGTTAACGTAAAGTTAAATCCCGCCCGCCTTAAAAAATAACTTGAACAAGTTCAGTCTTGATGATATAATAACCAGAGTGCTTGTGGCATTACAAAACATTAGGAGGTTATCAACATGGGTGTGGATTGCGGATGCTGCTCTGACGAGAGAAGCAAGAAGCTGCTTGAAGTAATTGAAGCCGAAAAGAACAACCCGGGCTCCCTCATCAAGATCCTGCATGAGGCGCAGGAGATCTACGGGTATCTACCCATCGAAGTACAGCAGTTTGTATCGGATAATACCGGCATTCCTCTGGCGGAGATCTACGGCGTTGTTACGTTCTACGCACAGTTTTCACTTAAGCCGAAGGGACAGTACAAGATCAATGTTTGTCTCGGAACGGCCTGCTACGTTAAGGGCGCCGAGGGCGTGCTTGACAGACTTAAAAAGGAACTTAAGATGGACGTGGGCGATTGCACCGAAGACGGAAAATTCTCCCTTGACGCCTGCCGCTGCGTTGGCGCCTGCGGACTTGCCCCGGTCATTATGATAAACGACGACTGCTACGGCCGTCTTGTGCCTGACCAGATCCCCGGGATCCTGGCTAAGTACTGATACCGTTTCGCATGCTCAGAGATATTTCACTGCACATTCACGACCTCAGCGAGAATTCCATCACCGCGGGGGCAACGCTGATCCGGATCTCGCTCTCCGCGGAGGACGGCATCCTGACGTTCAGGCTTTCGGACAACGGCAAAGGCATGAGCCCGGAACTGCTTGCCCGTGTGGAAGACCCTTTTACCACCAGCCGCACAGAGCGCAAAGTGGGTATGGGGATCCCGTTCTTCAAGCTGGCGTGCGAGCAGACCGGAGGCGCTTTCAAGATCGAGTCTGAGCCCGGCAAAGGCACGGTGCTCACCGGAAAACTCGTGATCGGAAATATTGACCGCATCCCGCTGGGAGACGTGGGGGAGACCGTATCGATGCTGATACTGGAGAGCCCGGACACGCGCTTCGTAGTGGAACTTGCCGCCCGCGGCGATTCTTTCGTGCTGGACACGGATGAAGTGCGGGAACAGCTGGACGGTGCGCCGATCAGCGATTTCGAGATACTGCAGTGGATAAAAGAATACGTTAACGAAGGTGTCCTTAATATATTCGGAGGTGTACTAGATGAAATCACTTGAGGAACTGAGAGCCCTGAAGGCTAAAGTTAAAAATGATATGACTTTGAGAGACGGCGGCGAAGATACGAGAGTCGTTGTCGGCATGGCTACCTGCGGTATTGCCGCCGGTGCGCGTCCCGTCATGAACGCTTTCCTCGAAGAAGTCAGCAAACGCAACATCAAAAACGTCCAGGTCACGATGACCGGCTGCATGGGACTGTGCAGACTTGAACCCATCGTGGAAGTCATCGACAAAGACGGCAACAAAGTTACGTACGTAAAGATGAACGCCGAAAAAGCGGTGCGCGTCGTTGCGGAACACCTGGTCAACGGTCAGGTAGTAAACGAATATACCATCGGAGCGGTTGCTCAGTAATTTGGAGGGAAGATTATGCAAATCTACAGATCACACGTATTGGTTTGTTCCGGTACGGGATGTACTGCTTCGGGTTCCGCCGGCCTGTTCGATGAGTTCGAAGCCCAGCTCAAAGCGCAGGGCCTTGAGAACGAAGTCAAAGTCGTAAAGACCGGCTGCTTCGGCCTTTGCGCCAAGGGACCTATCGTGGTTGTGTATCCGGAAGGTTCCATGTATTGCCAGGTCAAGAAAGAAGACGTGGCCGAGATCGTTTCAGAGCACCTGCTCAAGGGCCGCATCGTGAAACGTCTGCTGGAGAGCAACAGCGAAGAACAGAATGTTCAGGCGGATGCCGAAAAGACGGATTTCTTCAAAAAACAGCTCAGGATCGCGCTGCGCAACTGCGGCCGGATCAATCCTGAAAATATCGACGAGTACATCGCTCAGGACGGTTACGAGGCTCTCGGCCGCGTGATCACCAGCATGACTCCCGAACAGGTCATCGACATCATGCTGAAGTCGGGACTGCGCGGCCGCGGCGGCGCCGGTTTCCCCACCGGACGCAAATGGGATTTTGCCCGCAAGAGCGTGTCCGATAAGAAGTATGTATGCTGCAACGCCGACGAAGGCGACCCCGGTGCTTTCATGGACCGTTCCGTTCTGGAAGGTGATCCGCATGTAGTGCTGGAAGCTATGGCTATCGCCGGCTACGCCATCGGATCTGACCAGGGTTATATCTACGTCCGTGCCGAGTATCCCATCGCGGTCAAGCGTCTTGAGATCGCTATCGCGCAGGCTAAAGAGTACGGCCTCCTGGGCAAAAATATCCTGGGCACCGACTTCTCCTTTGATATCGAGCTCCGCCTCGGCGCCGGCGCCTTCGTGTGCGGCGAAGAGACCGCGCTGATGACCTCCATCGAAGGCCATCGCGGCGAGCCCAGACCCAGACCTCCGTTCCCGGCGGTCAAAGGTCTGTTCCAGCAGCCCACGATCCTCAACAACGTCGAGACTTACGCCAACGTGCCGCGCATCATTCTGAACGGTCCCGAATGGTTCTCCTCCATCGGCTCCGAAAGATCCAAAGGCACCAAGGTGTTCGCGGTCGGCGGTAAGATCAACAACACCGGTCTTGTCGAGATCCCCATGGGCACCACGCTGCGCGAAGTCGTTTACGATATCGGCGGCGGCATCCCCAACGGCAAGAAATTCAAAGCCGCCCAGACCGGCGGTCCTTCCGGCGGCTGCATTCCCGCCAGCCTGATCGATACCCCCATCGAATATGATACGCTGATCGAGATCGGATCCATGATGGGTTCCGGCGGTCTGATCGTTATGGACGAAGATACCTGCATGGTAGACCTGGCCAAGTTCTTCCTTTCCTTCACGGTAGAGGAGTCCTGCGGCAAATGCCCGCCGTGCCGTATCGGTACCAAGCGCATGTACGACATCCTTGAAAAGATCACCAGCGGCAAAGGCGAACTTTCCGATATCGACGACCTGTACGCCCTGGCCAGCGCGATCAAAAACTCCGCGCTGTGCGGCCTCGGTCAGACAGCACCGAACCCGGTGCTCAGCACGCTGCGCTACTTCAAGGACGAGTATATTGCCCACGTCGTGGACAAAAAGTGCCCCGCCGGCGTCTGCAAGAATCTGCTTCAGTACAAGATCATTGCCGACAAGTGCAAGGGCTGCAGCGCCTGCTCCAGAAAGTGCCCCGTGAACTGCATCAGCGGCGAGCTCAAGAAGCCTTTCGTCATTGACCAGTCCAAGTGTATCAAGTGCGGAACCTGTATGGATACCTGCAAGTTCGGCGCTATCGTTAAGGAATAATGGAGGCCGATCATGAATACAGTAAATATTAAAATCGACGGTGTTGCTCTGACTGTGCCGGCCGGCATTACCGTGCTGGAAGCCGCCAGAATGGCCAACATCACTATCCCGACCCTTTGCTTCCTGAAAGACATCAACCAGATCGGCGCCTGCCGTATGTGCGTGGTGGAGATCAAAGGCGCCAGAGCGCTGCAGGCAGCCTGCGTATATCCCGTGTCTGAAGGCCTTGAAGTCATCACGAACTCGCAGAAGGTGAGAGACGCGCGCAAAGTAACGCTGGAACTGATCCTGTCCAACCACGACCGTCAGTGCCTTACCTGCGTGCGTTCCGAGAACTGCGAACTGCAGAAGCTGTCCAAGCAGCTTAATGTGAAGGATATCCGCTTCAAAGCGCTCACCGATAAAGAGACGCTGCCCGTCGACAATAGTTCCGCGAGCATCGTGCGCAACAACAACAAGTGCGTGCTCTGCCGCCGCTGCGTCGCCGTCTGCCAGAAAGTACAGACCGTGTCCGTTATCGAGACCATCGAGCGCGGCTTCCGCACCCGCATCGGCTGTGCCTTCGACAAGCCTCTGGGTGAAACGTCCTGCGTCAACTGCGGCCAGTGCATCGCGGTCTGCCCCGTGGGCGCGCTTACCGAAAATACGCACATCCCGCAGGTTTGGGACGCAATCGCCGATCCCGACAAATACGTGGTGTTCCAGACCGCTCCCGCGGTGCGCGCCTCCATCGGCGAAGCTTTCGGCCTGGCTATCGGCGAACGCTGCACCGGCAAGATGGTATCCGCGATCCGCAGACTGGGCGTGGACAAAGTGTTCGACACCGATACCGGCGCCGACCTTACGATCATGGAAGAAGGCACTGAACTGCTCAACCGCATCAAGAACGGCGGCAAGCTGCCTCTCATCACTTCCTGCAGCCCCGGCTGGATCAAATTCTGCGAGCACAACTACCCCGACTTCCTTGACAACCTTTCTTCCTGCAAATCTCCTCACGAGATGTTCGGCGCGGTGCTTAAAACCTACTACGCGCAGAAGATGGGGATCGATCCCGCGAAGATGTTCGTTGTCTCCGTAATGCCCTGTACCGCCAAGAAGTTCGAGGCGCAGCGCGAAGAAATGAAGAACTCCTCCGGGTACGTGGACGTTGACGCCGTGCTCACCACCAGAGAACTGGCCAGAATGATCGAAGAAGCCGGAATCGACTTTAAGGCTCTGCCCGATACCGATTTCGACGATCCTATGGGCAACGCTACCGGCGCCGGCGTCATCTTCGGCGCTACGGGCGGCGTAATGGAAGCCGCGCTGCGCACCGTTGCCGACGTGCTCACCGGCGAGTCCGCTCCCATGGAGAAGATCGACTACCATGCCGTACGCGGCATCGAAGGCATCAAAGAAGCCGAAGTCGAAGTCGCGGGCATCAAAGTCAGACTCGCTGTCGCCAGCGGGCTGGGCAACGCGCGTAAGCTGCTCGATTCTATCCGCGCCGGCAAGGCACAGTATGATTTCATCGAGATCATGGCCTGCCCGGGCGGCTGCGTCAACGGCGGCGGCCAGATCATCCAGCCCTCCAGCGTACGCAGCTGGACCGATCTGCGCACCGAACGCGCGAAGATCCTTTACGATGAGGATAAAGCGCTTCCGCTCCGCAAATCGCACGACAACCCGATGATCAAGGAACTGTACGCCGAGTTCTACGGAAATCCCGGCAGCGAGAAGGCGCACCACGATCTGCACACGCATTACATTGCGAGAGGCAAGTATTGATCCGATCATACATCTGATCGCAACGCGCCCTCGGATCATTGACTAAAACAAAACCCCGGAGATCTTTTCTTCGGGGTTTTTCTAAAACCGCACGGGCATGACAGAGGAATTGACAATGATAAACAAGAAAACTGCTCACGATAAAATTACTGTTGCCGCCGCGCTGCTGCTGGCGGTGCTGATCGCCATCCCGCTTTTTGCGCCTGTGACCGGACGGACAGCCTTCGCCGCGGATACCGGACGGCGCATGAGTGTGTCGAAGACCGAATTTGAGTACGGGGAACCGATCCTGATAACGGCCGAAGGGACCGGGAAGGACTGGGTCGGACTGTACCGGCCCGACGGCAAAGCATCGCTGCTGTGGGTGTATATCGACCGCGCCGCAGGGGGCGTCGGTTCCGGAACGGAATTTGACATATTGACCGAAGGCGTGATAAACGACGGCTCGGAGTATGTTGACGTTACGCCCGGAAAATACGTCCTTCGCCTGATGCCGGATGATACGTCCGACCTGTCGCGGGCGATCAAAACGGTCGAGATAACCGTAATAGAGAAAAGCGGTGCGCCGGCGGCTCCGGCAGTCATCGAATCGGCGGAATATGCGCCTTCCGGTGCGGGCTTCGGCGGCGGGACGCTAACCGTAAAGCTGGAAGACGGCACTTCGGCAGCGGCGGTAGTACCTTACTGGGCAAACGACAGCGGCATTCTGGAAGACTATACTTCGCTTCCGAAATTCAGGATCCGCGGCGGCAAAGCAGCGTACACGTATCCGGAGTCGATGATAATACCGGCCGGCGCCACCGAACTGCGTTTATTTACCGCGGATAAGAAGGGCAAACTCTCCGAAACATTTTATTCAATACGGCTCCCCGAAGGCAGCGCGTTCCGGCTGCCCGAAACGGAGCCGCTGGAATTCCAGGTCATCAGCGATATCCATATAACCAAAAACGACGCTCACATACACAACACTCATTTCCTCGGAGTAATGACAGACATCGCGATATTGTCCCCGAAAAGCAAGGGCATATTCGTGGTAGGCGATATGGCGGACACGGGCAGTGAAGAAGAGTATGCAAAAATGAAGCAGATCCACGACGCTGTGAAGGACCTGCCGCCGCTGTACCTCGCCATAGGCAACCACGATCTGTACGGAGGCTCGCTTCAGGACCAGAATGAGCTTTTTCTGAAATATGCCGTACTGCCCGGCGGCGGCCGGCCGGGATCGGTCCATTATGACTTCCGGCTCGAAGGCTATCATTTCGTGTTTTTAGGCAACGACGGTCTCGAGAGGGGTGTCGATACCACCCTCGGCGAAAACACGCTTAAATGGCTCAGGAAGACCCTCGACGAGGGCCGTAACAAGTCGCGGCCCGTGTTTCTGTTCATTCATCAATCGCTATACGACACCGTCGCGGGAAGTCTGCCGGGGCAGGGCTGGAACGGCGTGGTCAATGACGCCGAATTCCGCGACATCCTGTTCCGTTATCCCGAAGTGATAATGTTCAACGGACACAGTCACTGGACGATGGATTCCGAAAGCAATATGTGGCACGAACCGGACAGACCGTACATTTTCAACACGGCGTCGACCGCCTATCTCTGGACGAGCTACAATATTGTCACCGGCGAGAATCTCGACGGCAGCCAGGGGTATTACATATATTTGTATGAGGACATGGTCGTTGTCCGCGGGCGCGATTTTGCCTCGGGGAAGTGGATCCCCGCGGCGCAATACTGCCTTACGGGCTATACGGGCGGAAGCAAAACACCGCATGCCCGCACGCGGAACCTGACAATAATAATCATCTGCGCGGCAGCCGCCATTGCAGCGCTTACCGCCGGGATTATAATGGTTGCATTCAGGAAGCGAAAAAGAGTATAATATAATTTGGTAGTCAGCAGGGCATTGCGATATGCCTTGCCGCGGTATACCGGGAAACGTTTGAACACAGGAGGTGGGAATGATGAAAAAAACGGCAGCAGAAGCCGGACTTTCGCCGAATTTGGCCAAAGAGACGCTGAAGCCTTCCGCGTTTTTGAATCCTGTTCCCGTCGTCATGTGTTCTGCGCAGCACGCGGGTATATCCGATATCATTACGGTGGCCTGGTGCGGCACGGTCAATTCCGATCCGCCCATGATCTCCGTTTCTGTCAGGAAGAGCCGTTTTTCCTATGATCTGATCAAAAACAGCGGCAAAGTCTGCGTCAATCTCGTTTCGGAAGCGCTGCTCGGCGCCTGCGACCTGTGCGGCGTCAAGTCCGGCAGAGACGTCGACAAATTTGCCGCGACCGGGCTCACTCCGGTCAGTTCGCCGATCCACGGGATACCGATGATAGGCGAGGCACCGGTGAATCTGGAGTGTTCCGTTGACCGCGTTATCGAACTGGGCTCGCACGACATGTTTCTGCTTAACGTTGACGGCGTATATGTTTCAAGATCGATCATTGACGCCGGGGGCAAAGCGGATCTCAAAAAAGCGCGGCTGGTGGCGTACTGCCACGGCGAGTACTACGCACTGGGTAAAATATTGGGATTTTTCGGTTATTCCGTCGCGGGCGCGGACGCGCTGGCCCGGCGGACAAGAAGGTAAAGCATAGAGGTATCACAAATGAAAAAGGGTATCATCGTAAAACTGATCTTACTGGTTCTGACGGCTGCGGCAGTGCTGGCCGCCTCGGGCTGCGGACTGTTCCCGAAGGAAGACAACATCAAAGCGCCCGCACTCAAAACGCCCAAGCCGGTGGAATATAACTTCTATCAGGTCGTAAAGGGCAACATCATCAAAGGCTCTTCCGGCACCGGCAGCATGACTTCGATATATTACTACAAGCATGCGTTCCCGTCTTCCGGCGGCATCATCAGAGCGATCCATGTTTCGCTGGGTCAATACGTGAACAAAGGCGATCTGCTGGTGGAGACCGACAATTCCTCCCTGGAACTGGATTATCTGGAGGCGACGATCGCATACACCGAATCCAAAGAGAAATTCGATGCCATCGCGGCCCGCTACAACCGCGGCGAGGTGGGCGAGACGGAGTTCCGCATCGAACAGCTTAAATTCCAGTATGTCGAGACGAAGTACAGGAATCTCAAGAACGCGTACGAAAATACCAAACTCGTCGCGCAGGTGTCCGGAAAAGTCGTATATATCAACACGGAGTATACCACCAACACCAACAAGGAGATCGTAGCGGGCGAGACCATCGTCGCCATTGACTCCGCCGACGACAAATACATGTTCCTGGTGTTCGACAAATCCGTCGAGGCCATGAACGATTCCTCCGCTACGCCGCAGCAGTTCCGCGTGGGAACTGTATTGACGCTGTCGCTCAATCCTTCCAAGACCGATCCGGATCCCATCAAATTCGAAGGCGTGATCGTGGGCACCGATCATATCATTAAAGACACCGGCATCGGTTATATCGATACGGCAAAATATTACTGCAAACTCACGTCGTACCCCGATTACGGCGGCGACGAATCCAGACAGATCTCCACCGGTACGCTGATCCGATACACATATGTGGAGGATTCCCGTGAAGACGTGCTCATTATCCCGCTCAGCGCGTGCTACGAGTACAACGGCAAGCACTACGTGTACATGCTGGACTACTCCACCAACCTCAAAAAAGAGGTCTACGTAGAGCTCGGTCTGGCCAACGAAACGTACGTTGAAGTCGTATCCGGTCTGCACAAAGGCGACCGCATCATTACCGGCTGAGCCGCGCTCCTGAACTTTCAGCACGGCTTCTTGGAGGATTTGCTAAATGATAAAGTCAGTTCTCAGTAAAATGGCGAATAATATATGGCTGTTTATCTGTCTGACTCTGGGTTCGCTTTTGATCACCTCAGTTCTTTCGAGCATACCGATCTATACCGACGGCGCGCTGAGAAAGATGCTGAATTCCGAGCTGGTGAATTTCCAGTACGATACAGGCAAGACCGCGGGCGGGTACTACACCAGGATCAATCTCGCCAGCGACTACAGTTCCGTCGGAGCGCTCGATCTTTTCGACACGGCCCGGGACAAGCTACATTACGCCTTTGAAAATAATGACATCCCGTATACGGATTCCTACGAGAGCGGCATCCTGAGACTGATCAGCCAGCGCGGCAACGGCATGCTGTTTACGTCGCAGTATCAGATGCGCTACATGACCGGAATGCTCAACCACATCGACATCATTGAAGGGCGCCGCTACCGCGATTCCTTTGACGGCGTATATGAGGCGATCATTTCGGAGCAGGCTTATAATTCCAACGTTATCCATCTGAATCAGGTATATTATTTCGGTCTGCCGCTGATACACGGCGACAGTACGCCGGTTATCGCGATCCGCTTCGTAGGCGTCTTCCGCATGCACGGCGATGCCGCGGGATATTTTTACGGATCCGACGAAGGCTATCCGCTGGATTTCTTTGTGTCCCCCGAGAGCTTTAAAGCCGGGATGTATACATACGCCAACGCTAAATACGTCACTTCGATCGAATTCTACCATAACGTCGAATTCCGCGATATGGACCGCAAGGATCTCAACCGTTTCAGCAATGTGCATAATGAGATCCGCGCATATCTGAAAACTTTTGAATCCGGCCATAAGGAACTTGTGTTCCCGCTGAACAAGACCATCGAGAACTTTGTCGGCAAAGGCTGGGAGATGGAACTCACCATGTGGGTGTTCAACGCGCCGATAATCATCATGCTGGCGTATTACCTGTTCATGGTCTCCAAACTGATCATTGAGGAGGACCGGAACGAGATATCGTCGCTGCGCAGCCGCGGCGCTACGTCCCGCCAGATATTCTCCCGTTATATCATCGAATGCGGGATAATTATCGCGTTCTCGCTGCTGCTGGGACCGCCTCTGGGCCTGGTGCTGGCGCAGGTGATAGGCAGCGCCAACGGTTTCCTGGAATTCGTGAACCGCTCCGGTCTGGTGCTCCGGCTGGTGCCGGCGGCATATCTGTACGCTGTGCTGGCCGGGCTGCTGTTCATGGTGATGGTGCTTATTCCCGCGTATTCCGCCACGCGCAGCACGATAGTGCAGCACAAACAGAAAAAAGCGCGCAAGAATCAGAAGCCGTTCTGGGAAAAGGCTTTCCTGGATTTCATTTTCCTGGGTGTTTCGATCTATCTGCTGATCACGTACACCAGCCACGGCGACATGGTGCTGAAGTCCAGCGGCAGCGTCGACCCGTCGATCTATTTCATATCCACACTGTTTATAATATCCGCCGGCATGGTCTTCCTGAGGATCTATCCGTATATTCTCAAGCTCATCTTCGGGATATTCAAACGCCGCATGTCGCCGCCGGTCTATGCTACTTTCGTTCAGGTCTCGCGTGGCAGCAACGACAACCGCTTCCTGATCATGTTCCTGATCATGACGGTGTCAATAGGCATCTACAGTTCCGCTTCCGCCCGTATCATCAACAACAACGTCGCGGAAGTCGCCGCCTACAAATGCGGCGCCGACCTGGTGATCTCGCCCGACTGGGGAAATCTGGAAGATGATACTTCCGCCAAGACCACGTCTTCCGATATTACCCGCATACCGCTCTCGGATTACATGTCCATCAGCAGCTTTGAAAACTTCACGCAGGTCTCGGAGGTGCGCTACGCCACCGTAAAAGGGCTGTACGATTTTGAATGGTACGACGGCATCCGGGTGATGGCGATCCAGCCGTATGAGTTCTCGCAGGTGGTGGATTTCCGTTCGTCGCTGTTGGATACCGAGGCCAAGGACGTCATCCACTGGTACCACTACATCAATCTGATGCAGGATTATCCCACGGCCGTGCTGGTGTCGCGGGGGATTGCCGACATGTTCGATCTGGTAGTAGGGTCAACGCTGGAAGTTGACATCAACCCGTGGGGCACGCCGGAATCGCAGAAAGTTCCGGTGATGAACTGCTACGTGCTGGCGATCATAGATTACTGGCCCAACTATTACGACGGCGCGGTCAATACCGACGTCGTAAACCAGCTGGTCGTCATGAACTACTCCTACCTTAATTCCGTGAAAGCTAACGCCACTTTCGATATGTGGATCGATCTCAAAGAGGGAACGACCAAAGACGAGGTGCAGAAGGCGCTCGCGGAACGGGGACTGGAAGACGGTATCTCCGCGATTCGCTACAAGACCGAATTTATCAGCCGCGGCAAGGGCGATTCTACGACGATGGCGCTGAACGGCTCGCTTTCCATGGGCTTCGTGGCGACAATGATGATCACCCTGATCGGGTTCCTGCTTTACTGGATCATGAATATGCGCAAGCGCAAGCTTCAGTTCGGTATCCTGCGGGCAATGGGTCTCTCCCGCGGCAAGACGATATTCATGCTGACCCTGGAGCAATTGCTCACCACCGGCGTGGCCGTGCTGGTTGGCATCTTCCTGGGCATACTGGCCACGCGCCTGTTCATGCCCATCCTGAGCCAGACCTACATCAGCCTGCTGCCGCTGCACCTGACTTACAGCATTGTCGACACGCTGCGCATCCTGGCTGTGGTGCTGGTGATGATCGTCATCGGTCTGATCGTGCTGGGCGTATTTATACGGAAGCTGAAGATCAACGAAGCGGTGAAGATTGGAGAAGAGTGACATGGAAACAGGCGAATTTATTTTGCGCGCGGAAAATGTTACACGGGATTTCTACCGCAAGTCAGAGGTCATTCACGCGGTACGCGGCGTCAACGTAAATATAAAACGCGGCACGTTCAATATTCTTTGCGGCCGTTCCGGTTCGGGCAAGACCACGCTCATCAACATGCTGGCTGCGATCGATACGCCGACCTCCGGTCAGATCTTTTTCGAAGACGTGAACGTTTCGCTCTTGAATGAGCGCAAGCGCGACGAACTGCGCCGCAGGAATATCGGCATCATTTTCCAGAATACCGCGCTGCTGGCGCAGATGTCCGCGGTAGAGAACGTGGAATTCTCGCTCTCGGTATCCGGGAAGAAAATCAAAAACAAGCGCGACCTCGCTATCGAGTGGCTGGATAAGCTCGGCATACGCGAGCGCCGCAACCACATGCCGGCGGAGATGTCGGGCGGCGAGCAGGCGCGCGTTGCCATCAGCCGGGCCCTGGTGCACAGTCCCAAACTTGTCCTGGCGGACGAACCTACGGCGGAACTGGATTCCAGAACGTCGTTCAGGGTCGTCGACCTGTTCCGCGAACTGGTGGACAAGCAGGGATTGACCATCGTAATGACTACCCACGACGTCAACATCATGGACGTTGCCGACACGATCTATACAATGGAGGACGGTGTAATTGTCAGTGAAAGAAAAGGAAACAGATCTTTATAATTCCATCGGCGATACCACCGGACTTAGCAAAAAAGAACGGGCCGAACTTATAAAACGCGCAAAGCAGGAAGCCAAAGAGGCTGCCATGCGCAAGCGTACCGAAGAACGCGAAGCCGCGGAAAAGGTCAAAGCCGCCAAATTCGAGACCGAGCGCAAGGCCGGCAAGCATAAAACGCTCGCCGAGATCACCGAAGGCAAGGACGATTACGAACAGGACTTCAAAGTGCCGGAAGGCGTGGTCGTTTACTGCGAAAACCTTATAAAGCTCTATAAGGTCGGGGATATCGAGGTAATGGCGCTGCAGGGCCTGGATCTTTCCGTAAAAGACGGCGAGATGGTGGCTATCATCGGCAACAGCGGCAGCGGCAAATCGACGCTGATGAATATCATCGGCGGACTTGACCGTCCTACCGCGGGGCGCATCTACGTCAACGGCATCAACCTGCTCAAACTGGACGACAATCAGATGCTGCAGTACATGCGCGAGACCGTGGGCTTCGTTTGGCAGAACACCGCGCGCAATATGATACCGTATCTGAATGCCCTGGACAATGTCAAGCTCGTCATGCAGATGGCGGGCAGACTTGACTCCAACCGCGCCAACGAGCTGCTGGAGATCGTCGGACTGGAGCACCGCAAAAAGAGCAAGATGCATGAGCTTTCGGGCGGCGAGCAGCAGCGCGTTGCCATCGCCATCGGCCTTGCCAACAAACCGCGTATACTGCTGGCGGACGAGCCCACGGGCGCCGTTGACACCCGCACCACCGCACAGATCATGAGCGTGTTCCACAAGCTGAATACCGAGATGGGCGTCACGATCATCATCGTTACCCATGACCGGCAGCTCTCTCATATGGTGCCGCGCGTCGTTACGATCAGCGACGGCCGTATCGGTACGGAATTCATCCGCCGCGAAGAAATAGATGTAAACAGCGATGAAATGATGAACGCCACCGCCGGGCATGATTCCGGATCTCATATCGAGTACGGGTTTATCGACGGCCGCCGGCGTCTGTTCATACCCGAATATTATCTCTCTAAAGTAGGTCTGCATGAAAAGTGTAAAGTAGGCATAGACGTGAAAGATGACCGCCTTGAGCTTTTCAAGCCTGAGGATGAAAATATTAAATGAAGCTTCGAACAATTCCGGCACTGCTGGTATTAATCTTATTGATCGCATCCGCCGGCTGCACCGATATGAGCAACCGCAACCCGATCGTTACGTTCACGCTGGATCCGGACGTGAGCTCTCATATCGGCGGCACGTTCGTGGTGGAACTGTTTCCGGACAAAGCGCCGAATTCGGTCAACTATTTTATCGATCTGGTCGTGAACGGATACTATAACAAATTCAATGTTTCGCAGGTGCATGAAGATTCGATGGTGGTGTTCGGCGATCCCTGGTACAAGGGCGGCAACAACCGCGTGATAAAAGGTGAGTTCGCGGACAACGGCTTTACGCAGAACGACGTTGACTTCGTACGCGGTACGGTGGGACTCGCGCTGGACGAGGGCGATCCGGACTCGAATTACGGCGATTTCTTCATTGTCCTCGACGATGCCGCGAAAGATTCAATGAACGGCAAATTCTGCGCGATCGGCCGCGTTACCGAAGGTCTCGAGATCCTGGATGAGATCAGCCGGCTGCAGACGACCTCATCGCTTAAATACCAGCCGTACGCGTCGGTGCGTACGCTTACCGCTACTGTAGAATTAAAAGGACGCGTATACCCCACAGCGGAAACGCTGGAGCGGAAAAATAAACCCGGTTACTGGGATGAATGACCCCCGACAGAGGAGGAGTTTTTTATGAGAACAAAAAGCGCATTTACGCTTAAAACACGGCTGCTGTTGATGCTGCTCGCGCTGGTGATGGTATTGCCCGCCTCGGGCTGCACCGGAGGCGGCGACCCAGAAAGCACATACCGGCCCGGCATGGAAGTCGATGAAAAATACGCCAACAGCTACCAGCCCGTCTTCGACGGTAAATCCGTGCTGAATATCGAAGTCACGCTCAACGCGGGCCATTACGCCGAGATCCTGGAAGCGCCCGAAGCCGAGCAGTTCTACAGCGCGGACATTAAACTGGGCAGCGACACGGTCAGCAAAGTCGGATTCCGCACTTCGGGCAACACCGATCTGTCCGAGTATTCGGGCGACGTGGGTGACCGCTATAATTTTAAAGTGAAATTCGACAAGTACGTGGACAAGCAGAAGTACCGCAAGCTTGACGAGATGTACCTGCTCAACTTCAACGGCGACCCGTCCTATATGCGCATGTTCCTCGCGTTCGGCGCGTTTCGCGCGATCGGCGGTGCCGCGCCGCTGTGCACCTACGCCACGCTTTCCATCAACGGCAAATCGCAGGGCCTGTACCTGGCGGTGGAGAGTATCGACGACGCGTTCCTGAAGCGCGTTTTCGGAGACAACAACGGCGTGAATCTCTACAAAGCGGGCGAAGGTACGGATCTGCTTACCACGGCTTCGCTTGCGCTCCTGGATCAGAAAAACGGCGATGATACGACTAAAGACGACGTCGACCGCCTTATCCGGGTGCTGAACACGATGCCGGACGGCGGAAAAGGCGATATCGAGAGCGTGCTGGATGTGGACAGCGTGCTGCGCTATATCGCCGTGTGTACCGGTCTGGGAATCTACAAGAGCTACCTTGCCAAGAATCCGGACAACTTCTATCTCGCGGCCAAAGACGGCAAGTTCACCATCGTGCCCTGGAAGACCGTGAGCGCGTTCGGCGGCGCCAGCAAGGACAACGGTGCGACTGCCGAATTGTCCCCGTACGAGCCCGTTTACCGCGTAACGATGGCGGAGCGTCCGCTCGTATCAAAGCTGCTGGCTGTTGACGAATACGTCACGCGCTATGAAGGTTACGTTACCGCGGTGCGCGAATACCTCGACGGCATCAGCGCGGCCATCGACACGCTGGACGGACTCATCGGCGACATCATCAAGAACGATCCCGCGCCGTTCTACACTTACGAGCAGTATCAAATCGCCATAGGCAAGGCGGACGGGCAGGGCAACACCACCGGCATCATCTCCGCCGCCGAATACGCCTCGCTCCGCGCGGCGTACCTCAAGGGGCTGAATTTCTGATCTCAGCGCCGAAAAATCGCGAAAAATCGCGCAAAACAGCATCTCCCGCGCTTGCCGAAACCGGCGCGTTGTGGTAGAATATCCGGCGGATTTTTTATCCGCCACTTATTGTGAAAGGAAATGATAGATCATGGAGTTTTTAAAGACCATCACTGAAAGAGCAAAATCCGATATCAAAACGATCGTGCTTCCCGAGAGCGAAGACATCCGTACCATCCGCGCGGCGGCAATGGTCCAGGAGCAGGGGATCGCAAAGCTGATCATTGTCGGCAATCCCGATAAAGTTAAAGAACTTGCCGGCGATCTGGATATCAGCGAAGCGCGCATCGTTGACCCCGCGACATACGCCCGCACCGAAGAATACGCCGAGGCGTTCTACGAACTGCGCAAAAAGAAGGGCATGACGATCGAAAAAGCCCGCGAAACTATGCAGGATTACGTGTATTTTGCCACTATGATGGTCAAAATGGGCGAGGCCGACGGCATGGTCTCCGGCGCCTGCCACTCCACCGCCAACACCGTGCGTCCCGCGCTGCAGATCCTCAAGACCCGCCCCGGCACGTCAATGGTTTCATCCTTCTTCGTAATGTGCGTGCCCAACTGCGAGTACGGATACGAGGGCACGTTCGTGTTCTCCGACTGCGGTCTTGTTGAGAACCCCGATGAGAACGGCCTGGCCGATATCGCCATCGAAGCTTCCAAATCCTTCCGGCAGCTCGTCGGCGCGGAGCCGGTGGTATCCATGATGTCTTATTCCACTTACGGCAGCGCGCACAGCGAACTGACCGAGAAAGTCGTAAACGCCACCGCTATCGCCAAGGAGAAAGCTCCCGAGCTCATGCTGGACGGCGAACTGCAGGCGGACGCTTCCATCGTGCCTTCCGTGGGCAAATCGAAAGCTCCCGGCAGCCCGGTGGCCGGACGCGCCAACGTGCTGGTATTCCCGGACCTTAACAGCGGCAACATCTGCTATAAACTCGTTCAGCGTCTCGCCAAAGCGGAAGCGTACGGCCCGGTGCTGCAGGGTATCGCCCGCCCGGTCAACGACCTGTCCCGCGGCTGCTCCGCCGAGGATATCGTGGGCGTTATCGCCATCACCGCCGTGCAGGCGCAGGCTGAGTGAGGAGGTCTCCCGATGAAGATACTCGTTATCAACTGCGGCTCCAGCTCTCTTAAATATCAGCTCATCGATATGAGCGATGAATCCGTCATCTGCAGCGGTATCTGCGACCGCATCGGCAATCCCGCCTCCAGCAGCATCAGCTACAAGGCCAAAGGCGAGAAGTGCAAGATCGAAGTGCCGTTCCCGACACATACCGAAGCGTTCCTGAAGCTCGTGGAACTCATGACCACCGGCGACACCGCGGTGATCGCGGACAAGAGCGAGATCGATGCCATCGGCCACCGCATAGTCCAGGGCGCCGAATTTTTCAAGCATTCGGAACTGGTCAACGAAGCGGTCATTCAAAAGATCGACGAGATCTCTCCGCTGGCGCCGGTGCACAACCCCGCCCACGTGCAGGGTCTCCGCTGCGCCGAGCAGATCTTCGGTGACGTGCCGAACGTCGTGGTTTTCGATACCACGTTCCATCAGACCATGCCGCCCAAGGCTTACATGTTCGGTATTCCGTACGAGTATTATGAGAAATACCACATCCGCCGCTACGGCGCGCACGGCACCAGCCACAAGTATGTCGCCGGCATTGCGTCCGAACTGATGGGCCGCAAAGACCTTAAGATCGTCACGTGCCACCTGGGCAACGGTTCCTCAATTTCCGCAGTCAAGAACGGCAAGTGCATTGACACCTCCATGGGCCTCACGCCTCTGGGCGGTGTGACTATGGGCACCCGTACCGGCGACCTTGACCCCAGCGTAGTGTGCGAGATCAGCAAGATCACCGGTCTTGCGGGCAACGACCTCAGCAACTACCTCAACAAGCAGTGCGGCTTCCTCGGCATGACGAAAGGCTTCTCGTCCGATAAGCGCGATCTGGAGCTCGCGGTCGCGGATCCCGACGATCCGCACAACGAACTCTCCACCATCGCCAGCGACGTGTACGATTACCAGATCAAAAAGTATATCGGCGCGTACGCGGCGGCAATGGGCGGCCTTGACTGCGTCGTATTCACCGGCGGTATCGGCGAGAACGACATCAACGTCCGCAAAGACGCCTGCGAAGATATGGAATTCCTGGGCATCAAGATCGATCTGGAAAAGAACAATCGCAAGGCCAGAGGAGAAATCCTCGACCTGTCCGTTCCCGGATCCCGCTGCAAAGTGTACGTCATTCCCACTAACGAGGAACTGGCGATCGCCCGCGAGACGCAGGAACTGGTCCTCGGCGGCAAATGATCTGCCGGTCCCGTCAGATCTGCGCGGCTGCAAAAAAATGTTGTTGACACGGAGCCGAACATACTGTATAATATCTCGGTCTGTGTAAGACAAGGGCGTTTAGGCGCACAGGAGGTGTATACAAATGATTTGTCCTAAGAGAAGATGGTCCAAAGCCAGAACGCGCTCCAGAAGAGCGAACTGGAAACTTGAGACTCCGAATATAGTGAGATGTCCGCATTGCCATGAGTTCAAGCTGCCCCATACCGTATGCGGAAACTGCGGCTACTATAAGGGACGCGAAGTCGTTGCGATGGGCGAAGAATAATACTGCTTTTTCTTCACTATGAAAAAAGGGTTAATAAGTTACGTGGAACCCGGCAGTGCTGCCTACGATGGCGGCATATTGCCGGGTGATCGTTTATTGTCCGTTAACGGCCGGAAGATCAAAGATATATTCGATTACCGCTTTTACACGTCGGAGGAGAACGTTTCGCTCGAGCTGGAAGACGCGGACGGGGAGGAATATATCGTTGACATCGAGAAGGATCCGGACGAAGACCTGGGCATTAGCTTTGCTGAGCCGCTGATCGACGCGGACCGGGGCTGCTGCAATAACTGCGTTTTCTGCTTTATTGACCAGATGCCGCCCGGAATGCGCGAGACCTTGTATTTCAAGGACGACGATACGCGGCTGTCGTTTCTGACGGGCAATTATGTGACCCTTACCAATATCGGCTACGCCGAGCTTGACCGGCTGGTCAAATACCGGCTGTCGCCGATCAACGTATCCGTACATACCACCAATCCCGAACTGCGCTGCCGTATGCTGCGGCACAAGGGCGCGGGGGACATCCTGAAAAAGCTGGACGTGCTGCGAAAGGGCTGTATTACCGTCAACGCGCAGATCGTGCTTTGCCCCGGCATCAACGACGGCGCCGAACTTGAACGCACGCTGGATGATCTGCTGTCATTTTCGGAGTGCGTTGCCAGCGTTTCCGTCGTGCCGGTAGGTCTTACGAGATACCGCGAAGGGCTCCCTGAACTGAGATTGCCCACGCGCGAGGATGCGCTCGCCGTGCTGGACACCGTAGCCCGCTTCCAGCAGAAAGCGCTCGTCAAAGCGGGCACGCGCTTCGTTTACGCCGCGGACGAATTTTATATCTACGCGGGCCGTGAACTGCCGGAATATGAGGAATACGAAGAGTTCCCGCAGCTGGAAAACGGCGTGGGAATGCTGAGACTGCTGGATTTTCAGGTATGCGAGTACTTGCGTTCCGACGGCCGGCGGCTCCGCAAAAAGCTGGGCGAAGGTTTTAAGCGGGATGTGGACGCGGCTACCGGCGTCGCGGCTTATGACTTTATAGAAAAACTTTGCCGCTACGTCGAGCGGGAGTTTCCGGGGCTGAACGTCCGGGTACACCGCATCGTCAACGATTTCTTCGGTCACTCGGTGACCGTGTCGGGATTGATCACCGGCGGCGATCTGGTGGCGCAGTTAGAGGGCAAAATGCTCTCCCGCGAACTGCTGATAACTGAGAACATGCTGCGCAGCGGCGAGACCGTGTTCCTGGATGACGTGACGATGGAACAGGCCGCGGAACGGCTGAACATTAATATCACGCCTGTGCCGGACAGCGGCGCGGCGTTCGTAAAAGCACTTTTGGGAGTAACGAAATGAGCAAACTGCCAGTGGTCGCCGTGATCGGACGGCCGAACGTAGGAAAATCGTCATTCTTCAATTTCGTCACCGGACGACGTATCTCCATCGTGGAAGACACGCCCGGGGTGACGCGCGACCGCATTTACGAAAAAGTAGAGTGGCGGGGCAGATATTTTACATTGATCGATACCGGCGGCCTTGAAGTAGGGTCGGACGACCCCATCACCGTGCAGATGCGGCGGCAGGCGGAAGTCGCGGCTGAACTCGCGGACGTGATACTGTTCATGGTTGACGGACAACAGGGCCTCACCGCCGGCGATCATGAGATCGCAACGCTGCTCCGGCGCGTGCAGAAACCCGTGCTGGTGGCAGTCAACAAAGTTGATTCGGTCGGCGACGTTCCCCCCGAAGTATACGAGTTTTACAATATGGGATCGGGTGAGTTATATCCGATATCTTCCGCGCACGGCCTCGGCATCGGAGAGATCCTGGACGCGATATTCGAAGTACTTCCCGAGCCCGGGGATGCGGACGCGGACGAAGACTGCGTGAACGTGGCTATTGTAGGCAAACCCAACGCGGGCAAATCTTCGCTGGTCAATAAGATCCTGGGCGAGCAGCGCGTGATCGTCAGCGACGTGCCGGGCACGACGCGGGACGCGATTGACACATATACGGAAGTAAACGGGCAGAAATACTGCATTATTGACACCGCGGGCCTGCGCAAACGCGGCCGCATCTCGGACAACATCGAAAGATACAGCACGATGCGTAGCCTGGGCGCCGTTGACCGGTCACAGGTCGTGGTGCTGATGATTGACGCCGTTGACGGCGTGACTGAGCAGGACACCAAGATCGCCGGCTACGCGCTCGAGCAGGGCAAGGCGATGATCATTGCCGTCAATAAATGGGACCTCGTGGAAAAAGACACGAATACCATGGAGAAATACCGCCAGGAAGTGCTGAATAAATTCAATTTCATCATGTTCGCGCCCGTGGTGTTCTTCTCCGCGCTCACCGGTTCGAGAGTGAACAAACTTTTCGATACGATCATCAAAGTCCGCGACGCCGCGGCCCGCAGGATTTCCACCGGTATGCTCAACGATTGTCTGGCGGAAGCCATGATCACCCAGCAGCCGCCCTCCGACAAAGGCAAGCGCCTGAAGCTTTACTACATGACCCAGATCGGCGTCGAACCGCCCACTTTCGTGATAAAATGCAACTCAAAGGCGCTGTTCCACTTCTCATATCTCCGCTACCTGGAAAATCAGCTGCGCAAAAAATTTGACTTTACAGGAACGCCGATTAGGTTTAAAATTAGGGAGAAGGATGAGGAAAGCGGGGATTAAGCCATGGATTGGCTGATAATATGTCTTGCGGCCGGTATAGGCTACCTGCTCGGGAGTCTGAACGGCGCCGTAATTATTTCCAGAGGAATTTACAGATCAGATATTCGCGAACACGGCAGCGGCAACGCGGGCACCACCAATATGCTCCGCACCTTCGGCAAGGGCAGTGCGCTGCTTACGCTGGTGTTCGATTTCGTCAAAGGAATTCTCGCGTGCGTGCTGGCGGGGCTGCTGGTCAAATACTGTTCCGGACGCTTCAGCTATTTTGACGGCGTATGCACCGGCGGTCTGTTTGCGGTCTTCGGCCACAACTGGCCCGTATATTTCGGTTTCAAAGGCGGCAAAGGCGTATTGACCGGCTTTGCGGTCATGCTGATGATATCGCCGTACGCGGCGCTGTGCGCACTGGGCGTGTTTATCGTTATCGTCGCCGTCACCCGTTACGTTTCGCTGGGATCGATCCTGGCCGCGTTCTCGCTGCCGCTGTTCGTGCTGATGTTCCGGCTTTTAGAGCATAAGACCGCGTTTTCATATTCAGTGGCAGTAAGCATTATTTTCGCGGTTCTGATAATAGTCCGTCACCGTGCCAACATCGGACGGCTGATTAAGGGCAGTGAGTCCAAGCTCAGTTTCAAATCAGGCCCAAAAAGTGATCAGACTGAGGAGCAGGGGAAAAAGCCATGATTATAATGATCAGAAAAGGCGCCGAACCGGAAAAGATCGAAGCGCTTAAACAATGGCTCTCCAGATATGACGTAAGCGTTGACTCCGCGACCATTTGGGGCAGCGTCGTGATCAGGCTCGAAGGCGACCTGTCAAAAGTTGACACTTCACTTATCAAGCGGTTCGATTGCGTGGCGATGGTCACCAGCACGGAGGAGCCGTATAAATACGCGTCCCGCCGGAACTATCCTGACAATACCGTCATACACGTTGGAAACCGCGTGATCGGCGACAATAATTTTACCGTTATCGCGGGACCCTGCTCCGTGGAATCTCCGGAGCAGATCTGCGAAGTCGCCATGGCGGTAAAAACCAGCGGCGCGTCTATCCTGCGCGGCGGCGCGTTCAAACCGCGTACGTCGCCCTACGCGTTTCAGGGGCTAAAGAGCCGCGGGATCGAGATGCTGCTGGAAGCCAAGAAACTGACCGGCATGCCTATCGTGTCGGAGATCGTGGATATCTCCGCATTGCCGTTTTTTGAGAATGTAGATATCATACAGGTGGGCGCACGCAATATGCAGAATTTTGAGCTGCTCAAGGAGCTCGGTCAGATACGCAAGCCCATCCTGCTTAAACGCGGCCCCGCCAACACTATCCAGGAATTTCTGCTGAGCGCGGAATACATACTGGCCGGAGGCAACAAAGACGTTATCCTCTGCGAACGCGGCGTCCGAACGTTTGAAACGATGACGCGCAATACTCTCGATATTTCTGCGATACCGCTGTTAAAGAGATTGACGCATCTGCCGGTTTTTGCCGATCCCAGCCACGCCAGCGGGATCTCCGACGTCGTGCCGGATATTGCCCTTGCGTGTGCGGCGGCGGGTGCCGACGGTGTCATGATCGAAGTCCACAACGACCCGGTCAACGCGTTTTCCGACGGTGCGCAATCCATTACGCCGGAGAGTTTTGCGGCAATTATGCCTAAATTGTCCGCTATATGCGGCATCCTGGGCAAATCCCTCGGCTGAGTCCGTTTTACGATCCTACCTTATAACGCATATAAAAACGGGACCTCCAAAATTACTTTCCGAGGTCCCGTTTTGCGATTTTTGATCTGATACGTATCTGATATTGATGCTTATTGCGCTATATGCCCAGCAGCCACTTCGCGACGCTGAAGTAGATCAGCAGCGATACGGCGTCAACGATGGTGGTGATGAACGGGCTCGCCATTACCGCCGGGTCAAATCCGATCTTCTTTGCGAACAGCGGCAGCGTGCAGCCGATGAACTTCGCGATGATGATGGTGAAGCACATGGTGATGCAGACGACCAGCGCGACCGTGATCGACACATGCTCGTGCAGCAGCAGGTTGTTGATCAGAAGGATCTTCAGGAACGTTGCCACCGCCAGCGAAATGCCGCACAGAATAGATACGCGGGATTCCTTCCAGATGACCTTGATGATGTCTCCGAATTCGATCTCGCCCAGCGAAATACCGCGGATGATCGTAACGGAGGCCTGGCTGCCGGAGTTGCCGCCGGTGTCCATCAGCATGGGAATGAACGCGGTCAGAACTACCTGCGCCTGCAGCGCGTTCTCGAAACCGGAAATTATCATTCCGGTGAATGTGGCCGATACCATCATCAGCAGCAGCCAGGGGATACGGCTCTTCCAGATATTGAACACGGAAGTCTTGAGGTACGGCTTCTCCATAGGCGTGATAGCGGCCATTTTTGCGAAGTCTTCTTCCGCCTCTTCCTGGATGACGTCGATGGCGTCATCGACCGTTACGATACCCACGAGCCGGTGTTCGCGGTCGACGACGGGCACCGCCAGCAGGTCGTATTTCTCGATCAGTTTCGAAACGTCTTCTTTGTCCGAATCGGTGGTGGTGTAGATGACGTTCTCATCCATTATGTCCGAGATCACCGCGTCCTGTGGGGAGGTGAGCAGCGTCATAACGGTGACCAGACCCAGCAGTTTGCGGTTGCGGTCGATCACGTAACACGTGTATATCGTTTCTTTGTTAAGACCCGTCTCGCGGATCTTGTCGAACGCTTCCTTCACCGTCATGCTTTCGGTAAGGTCGACAAATTCGATCGTCATTATGCTGCCCGCGCTGTCTTCGGGATAGTGCATAATGTCGTTGATCTTGGCGCGGCGTTCGGGGGAGATGCTGCGCAGGATACGGCGGACAACATTTGCGGGCATTTCTTCGATGATATCGATAGTATCGTCAACGAACACGTCGCTCATGACCCGCTCCAGTTCTTCGTCGGAAAACGCGCGGATCAGCACTTCCTGCTGATCGCTGTCCATTTCCACGAAGGTGTCCGCGGCCAGTTCTTTGGGGAGTATCCTGAAAATGAGAGGCACGTTTTCAATAGGTACCTCTTCGAGCATCATTGCAATGTCTGCCGGTTCCAGATCTTCCAGCAGTTCTTTTAGTTTGGAGTAATCCTTTTTTTCGATCAATTCGTAAGCGTGCTCGATCTTTTCTTCCAGCATGTCTTCGGCTTCGTTTACGAATTCATTATCCTCCTGCATAGGCTCTTCCTTCCTTTCGTTCCGGGCTTGCCGGTGATTAAGTAAAGGGGGCAGACTGTGCATACGGACCCTGTGATTATGTTTCAGATCGCGGGAAAATGTTCAGAAAGATTTCGCAAAGTGAAACAAATCTGAGCATGGGTGATAAGCGGTGTCGTTGTCAACACTACTTCGCCCGGGTACCGCACTACTACCTCCGGTATCCATTTGTTTCACCTCACGATATAATTGGATTTCACGGATTGACCGCTTTCAGAATTATAAACTATTTATTATTTTTGTGTCAACCCCCTGTTTTTGACGGCGCGCGTATGGTATACTATCTTTTGACCGGCGCGGATAAGGCCCACGGCAGAGCGGAACGTATGATCGAGATTTCCAAATTCAGAGCAGAAGCGAAAACAGCACTCATTAAGCACGGTATAAGACCGGAGGATATTGTCATCTTTGCCGAGACAGATCTTTCGATGGAACTTGACCATGCCGCGGTCTATATCGTCCTCACCGAGGAGCGGCTCCATATTATCGAAGGCCAGCTCATGATCTCCGGCAGACCCGGTAAAATGCGCAGAAGCGCCGCGGTCGCCCGTACGTTCATCGAGACCGATTCCCGGGAATACGAACGGGACAAGATAAAAGCTCCCGCGGTGGAGGAACTGATCTCCGCCGGGTATCTGACCGCGGAAGTGGACGGCAATACCCTCCGACTGGCGGCCATGACCCGTACGGCAATGCGCGACGTGCGGCTTTTCGTGAAGTACGCGGGCAAGTATCTTTCCGACGGCAGCACCGAGACGGATTCTGATGATTTTAAGGACGAAAGATTCTGCCCTAAATGCGGCCGCCGCTACCCGGATCCGAACCGTAAGATCTGTCCCGGCTGCATGGAAAAAGCCGGCATTTACAAACGGCTGCTGGCGTTTTCAAAGAAGTACAGATGGCAGATGCTGGCGGTGCTGCTCTCGATTACCGCATTGTCGGCGCTGGGCGTGATCGCGCCGTACGTGTCCACGTCGTTCTTTTATGACAAGGTATTGACCCCCGGGAGCGGGTGGTTCGGCCACATTTCCTTCGTGCTGATACTGATCGTCGGGCTGCGCCTGATGAGCGCGCTCGTAAGTTCGCTCACGGGAGTTATTTCCGCCCGCGTTTCCGCGTTCGTGACGTATGACCTGAAACGGACGATCTTCACCGCCATCGAACGGCTCTCGCTGTCGTTTTTCACGGCGCGCCAGACCGGCGGACTGATGAATCAGATCAACAACGACGCCAACACGATATACTGGTTCTTCTGTTCGGGCGTGCCGGAGTTTTTAAAAAATGCCGTGCAGCTTATTGCGGTCTTCGTGATAATGTTTATCATGAATCCGGCGCTGGCGGGCTTTTCCGCGGTGATATTGCCGCTGTTCGCGTACACGGTTTGGCGGATCAACCGGCTCATGATGACGCTCCATCAGCGGAGATACGCCAGTTCTCGGTCAATGAACAGCGCGCTCTCCGACGCCCTCTCGGGATTCCGGGTCGTCAAGACCTTTGCCCGTGAAAAAGAGGAGACAGCACGCTTTGACAAACGTTCCCGCCGGCTTGCCTACGACGGCCGCAACGTGACGATCTTCAACAACACGGCGTTTCCTTTTGCATCGTTTATTATGTACCTGTCGAACATCATCGTGTGGGCGATCGGCGGCTGGATGGTGATCTCCGGATACGGCGGCATGACGTACGGAAAACTGATGGCGTTCATCGCTTATGTGGGCCTGATGAACCAGCCGATGTTCATGTTCGTGGATATGATATACTGGTTCTCCGACTGCACGAACGCGGCGGGCCGGCTGTTCGAGATCGCCGATGCCGAACCGGACGTAACCGAACCGGAGCAGCCGGTCATTCTGGGAGAGATGCGGGGCCGGGTCGAGTTTCGCGACGTAGAGTTTTCGTATGACAAAGCGCGGAAGGTGATCGACGGCGTTTCGTTTACCGTGGAGCCCGGCGAGACGCTGGGACTGGTGGGCCATTCCGGCGCGGGCAAAAGTACGCTGGCCAATCTGCTGATGCGGCTCTACGATGTGAACGCGGGCGAGATACTGATCGACGGGGTCAATATCAAGGATCTGTCTTTTGCCGAACTGCGGGCGGGCGTGGGCATCGTTTCCCAGGAAACATATCTGTTCGTCGGCACCATTGCGGACAATATCCGCTACGCGCGGCCCGAAGCCTCTTTCGAGGAGGTATTGACCGCCGCGCGGATCTCCGGCGCGCACGATTTCATCGTTAAACTGCCGGACGGATATGACACGAAGATCGGGTTCGGGTACAAGGATCTGTCCGGCGGCGAACGCCAGCGGCTGTCCATTGCCCGCGCGGTGCTGCTGAACCCCAGGATACTTATCCTGGACGAGGCCACGGCGGCAATGGATACCCAGACCGAGCGCCGCATCCAGGATGCGCTCACGCTGCTCTCCAAAGGCCGCACCACCATAATGATCGCACACAGATTGTCCACGTTAAGGGACGCGGGCAAGCTCGTTGTCATCGAGAACGGAAAAGTACAGGAGACCGGCACCCACAACGAACTGCTGGTCAAAAAGGGAACATACAGCAAACTGTACACGCTCCAGCTGGAAGCGCTCAAAAACATAGGAGTGGAAGAATAATATGGACAATGCTCTCTCCGACGTAGTAAAGCTCGAATATCTGGATCCCGAAAAAGCGGAATTTATGCTGAAGAACGGCTATATCGCGCTGAAACTCGAGCGGCCGGAAAACGATCCCGCCGGGGAGGAAAACGATCCCGAAGGGACGGAAAGCGAATACGACCGCGTGTTCCTGCACCGCTGTTTTCCCAACGAGTTTACGGAAGAATATATTTCGGTGCTGGACCGGGACGGAAATGAGCTCGGCGTGATCCGGAGCATCGGCGATTTTCCGGAAGCGGCGCGGGAGATCCTCAGGGGCGAGCTCAGGCGTAAATATCACATTTTCACCATCAATGCGGTGCTCTCGATCAATGAAAAATACGGTTACTCGTACTGGAAGATCAGGGACAGCGAGGGCGAGCGGGACTTTACCGTGCGGGATACGTACCGCAGCATCAACCGGATAGGCACCGACCGGGTGACGGTGACGGACGTCGACGGCAACCGTTTCGAGATACCGTCGCTGGCGGCGCTTGACCGCAGAAGCAGAAGAAAAATAGAGATGTATCTGTAATTATCCGCAGTCGGGTATTCAGTGTCGAAAGGCGATATGGGCAGATTCGAACGCGTACTTAAACGCATATTGAAAAAAGAGAAGCGAAAGACTCCGGCGGAGATACGGCGGACATTGTTTGCTTCGCTGCCTCACGACGGACTGGAAGGAACGCCAATCACGGCATTTGCGTATAATGTTGACAACGATGGGCGCCGCATCGACGGCGCGGTGCTGATAACCGACAAAGCGCTTTCGGTCTACGCTGATAAAAAAGAGATCGCCCGCTATGTGATCGGCCGGTGTGAAAAGTTTGAATACCGGGCGCTGGTGGGTGCCTGCGAGATCTCCGTGACCGACGAAGGCGGCGAACATATCATTTGCCGCGGCGACAGTTCGAAATGTGAGTTGTTTGCCAAGAACACCCGCAGGCTTGAGCGGCTCAGGGAGACCGGCGAATACTCCGATGACGAGACACTGGAAGTGTACCGTGTCTGCCCGAAATGCGGCCGCAAGCTGCCCCGCGGCATGCAGAGCTGTCTGCATTGCGCGGATAAAAGATCCATGTTCAAACGGCTCTTGGAGATCGCAAAACCGTACCGCTGGTATATTTTCGTATCCGCGCTGCTGTTTTTTGTCAGCTTCGCGCTGCAGCTGCTGGGACCGTATGTCAACAAACTGCTGGTGGACGGTTATATTGACAGCAGCGAGGCCAAAGCGCAGGCGGCCGCGGGCGGCGCGGCGTCGGGCATCGTCATGCGGGGCTTTCTGCTGACGATCCTTCTGATGCTGGGACTTAGGGTAGCTACATATATTATCACCGCACTGCGCAACCTCTCCGTGATGCAGGCCGGCACCGGATTTATTATCGACCTGCGCAGGAAAGTGTTTGAGAAGATACAGGAATTGTCCGTACGCACGGTATCGAAGCGCACGTCCGGCGAGCTTATGCGCCGCGTGACCGGCGATACTTCACATCTTGAGAATTTCATTGTCGGACAGCTTCCCAACATTATAGAGCAGACTGTGCTGCTGGTCTCCATCACGGTGATACTGATCGTGTACGACCCGCGTCTGGCGCTGCTGATACTGCTGCCGATGCCGGTGTGCCTGGTGGGCTGGCGGCTGCTCCGGCGCTTTTTCCATCGGATGTACGGCAAGCAGTGGGAGGCGGAATCCCGCACCGGAACCGTGCTGTACGACATCTTTTCGGGCATCCGCGTCGTCAAGGCGTACCGGACCGAGAAGAAGGAGTTTGACCGGTATGACAAAGCGGCGTATGAGGAAAAGCAGATCGCGGTCAAAAATGAGACCGTGTTCAATATGATCGATCCGCTGTTCGGGTTTATTTTGAATCTTGGCGCGATGTTTCTGCTCTACTATACCGGTACCCGCATCCTGAGCGGCTTCATGTCGCTGGGCGATGCGGCAATGCTTTCGTCCTATGTTTCGCTGCTGTACGGCCATATCGGCTGGGTGGCCAATCTGCCCCGCATCATCACCCGGGCGTTTACGTCAATGGTGAAAGTGTTTGACGTTATTGACGAGAAGGCGGACGTTGCCGACGCGGCGGAGGCGGTGGACGCGGAAATACGCGGTGATATTGACATCGAAGACCTGACGTTCGGTTACGAAGAGGGGACCGACGTGCTGAAAAAAGTAAACCTCCACATTCCCGCGGGCAAGATGGTCGGCATCGTGGGCAGATCCGGCGCCGGTAAATCGACGCTGATCAATCTGATAATGCGCCTGTACGATCCGGACAGCGGGCGGATACTTATTGACGGGAGAGATATTAAAAATATCTCGCAGAATTCTCTGCGTTCCCAGATTGGCGCGGTGCTGCAGGAGACATTTTTGTTCAAGGGCACGGTGTACGACAACATTGCCTACGCGCTTCCGGGTTGTTCCCGGGATCTCGTGCTGTCCGCGGCCAAAGCGGCGGGCGCCCATGATTTTATAATTAAACTGCCGGACGGTTATGATACGGTGATAGGCGAGAACGGCCACACGCTTTCGGGCGGGGAACGGCAGCGAGTATCCATCGCCCGCGCGCTGCTGCGCGATCCGCGAATCCTTATTCTGGATGAGGCCACCGCGTCCCTTGATACCGAGACCGAAAAAAATATTCAGGATACGCTGGCAAAACTGATCAGAGACCGTACGACTATAGCTATCGCGCATCGGTTGTCAACGCTTCGGAACGCGGATTTTCTGGTGGTGCTGGATAAGGGTACGGTGGCTGAAGTAGGCACGCATGAACAGCTTATGCGCAATAAAGGCATCTATTACGGGCTGGTAATGGCGCAGCGGCAGATGTCCAGCCGTTCGGGCAGGCAAAACGAAGGCGGGTCCGCCAGGTAAACTGACTGTAGAGCCGGGAAATATCGGGAAATACCGGGAAATCGGGAAATATATTGTACGGCGTTAACGTGACCTGTATAATCCCGGTCGGACGAAAAGAGATTCCGACCGGGAGGTTTTTATGGTCATTAAAGTTGTGTATTATGTATTACTTACGGCGCTGCTCTCCGCGGCGGCGGCGACGGATATACGTAAAAGAACGATCCCGAATATGATCCCGCTGCTGATCCTGGCGGCGGGCGCGGCGCGGGTCGCCGCGGGGATCATAAACGGTGAGAATACTGCGCGGACAATGTTGTCGGCTGCCGGCGGCGCATTCATTGGCGCCGCACTTATGATCCTGCCGGCGCTGAAAAGCAAGTTGGGCGGCGGTGACGTGAAATTGTCCGGCGCGGCGGGCCTGGGGATCGGTTTTCCGTATATATTGCATTTTTTGCTGATCTCATTGACGCTGGCCGCGCTTTACGGCATCTTGCGCGTGATAAAGGCGCGCAGAACCGGTAAGGCGGGCAATGCGTCGGAGACAACGCTGCCCCTGGCGCCTTTCATGCTGTGCGGCGCCGTGTGCATGCTGGTAAATTGCGCAATTCGGCTGTTTCTCTGATCGTATATAAAATAAGCGCTCGTTCGACCGCATTCTCGCTCGTTTTTACACGGCAATTTTCGATTTTCTTAACAAAAAACGCAATATCTGTTTTTTTGTGCCATTTCATGCTCATTTTTCAACTCGCGGAAGACATGCACGAGATCAATTATGGTCAATTTCCTCATTTTGAACCACTTTTCCGGCCTTGGGGCACCTTTCTCGCACTTCAGAGGCGCTTCGGGAAGCTTAAGAGGCGCTTCAGAGAGCATCAGAGGCGCTTCAGATAGATTTCAATGGACT
>CACZOW010000066.1 GCA_902782885.1 uncultured Ruminococcus sp.
CATTTTGACACAAGTTCCCGGGAGACAAAGAGTTCCTTTGCCAGTTGTTCCTGCGTCAATCCGGCATTTCGCCGAAGCTCGGTTATCCTATCGTTAAATCTCATTTTTAGTTGAAGCGCTCCTTCGGGACGCGGCCCTGTCAGGGTCTGTAAAACAGGTCTAATAAACAGGTCTGTCCCCTGTCACGGTGTCCACTGTCACGGATTATACAAAACCTCAGGGCCGCGAATCAAGGTACAAATCGTATCAAAACCGGGGCGGATTGAACGCCGCCGTCGCTTATAGTATAATAATAGCGGGGAGGCGCCAACGCTTATGTCACTCGGGATCACCGCCGGGATCTGCACGCTGGGGTGCAAGGTCAACTTCTATGAAAGCGAATGCATCGCTCAGCTGCTGGAGGCTGAGGGTGTGGAGATATTGCCCTTTGAGAGCGTGTGCGACGCGTACATCGTCAATTCGTGCACCGTCACGGGCGAGAGCGACCGCAAGGTGACGCAGATGGTCCGGCGCGCGGTGAGGAACAATCCGGACGCGCTCGTGTGCGTTGTCGGCTGCATGGCCCAGGTGGCGGCGGAGCGGCTGCGGGCAATACCCGGCGTCGCCTTCGTGGGCGGCAACAAGGAGAAGCGCGCCGTCGTTGACTTCATCCTGTCCCGCCTCTGCCCCGCCCGAGAAGGTTCACAAAAACGTGAAGGTGCGCAACAACGTGAAGGGGGACAGACCACCGTTACGGAGGTCGCGCAAAGCACGGATTTTACAGCGTTCCGGGAGCCGGTGGTGTACGTGCCGGAGTTCGGAAACAGGCCGGAGTACGAGCCGCTGGGGCTCAGCGCCACCGCGCATACGCGGGCCATCGTGAAGATCGAAGACGGGTGCAATTCGGCGTGCGCGTATTGCCTCATCCACACCGCCCGCGGGCCCGCAAGGTCGCGGAGCGAGGAAGACGTGCTTGCCGAAGTGCGCGCGCTGGCAGCCGCGGGACACAAGGAAGTGGTGCTGACGGGGATCGAGTTGTCCTCCTACGGCGGCGACCTGCCCGAACTGGTGCGCAAGGTCGGCGAAATTGACGGCATATCGCGCATCCGGCTTGGCTCGCTGGACCCCGCGTACCTCACGCGCGAGCGGATCGACCGCCTCGCCGCGGTGCCGAAACTGATGCCGCATTTCCACATTTCGCTGCAGAGCGGCAGTTCGCGGGTCCTGGCGTCAATGCGCCGCAAATACAACGCCGCCACCGCCCTGGAGCGCGTGGAGTATCTGAAGGAGCGCTTCCCCGGCGCCTGCCTGTTTGCCGATATTATCGTAGGCTTTCCCGGTGAAACCGAAACGGATTTTGGCGAAACCGTACAATTTATTCAAAAAGTGCGTTTTCTGCACCTTCACATTTTCCCGTTCTCCCGCCGGACCGGGACGGTGGCGGCGACAATGCCGGGGCAGTTGACCTCCGCCCAGAAACGCGCCCGCTGCGCCGAGCTGGCGGCAATCCAATCCGGCATCAAACGCGAGCTCCTGGAAGCAATCGTCAACGGCGAAACCGCGTTGCCCAAAGCCCCCGCGCAGTGTCCCGGACAAAGGTCTGTCCCCCTTCTTGAAGTGCTGTTCGAGGATGAGCACGGCGGGCACTCGCGGGAGTTCATCGAGGTGCGGCTTGCGGAGGAAGGCGGCGCGCAAAACGGCCAAAAAAACGCCTCCGGCGGGGCGGCCAGAGGCGAGATAAGATATTGTCAGCCGCTCTACACGGACGGCGACGTGATATACGCGGTATTAAAAGACTGAGGTCACATCGACTTGCGGTTGGCCTCGACCTCGTTGTACGTCTTGGCCAGGAACTCGCTGAGGCCGAGAAGAGTGTTGTCCACATACTCGCGGGTGCCGTGGCGGATCTCCTTCGCCCGCGCGTTGGCCTCCGAAATGATCTCCTCGGCGCGTGCCCTCGCCGCCTCCGTGATCGAATTCTCCTCGATCAGCTGAAGCCTGCGCTGCCCCGCCTCCTGGACGATCAGCTCCGCCTGGTTGTGCGCGTCCGCCACGATGCCCTCCGCCTCTTTCTGCGCTTCGGCAA
>CACZOW010000067.1 GCA_902782885.1 uncultured Ruminococcus sp.
ACTTTTTTAATAGTTTTATACCAGAGGAGCCCGAAAAAAATGAGCGAGAACGCGGAGCGGCCGGCGAGATCCCGGCCGCGGATCGGGGCAGATGGAGCGGCCGACCTCATCGAGCGTGAGATCCCGGTCGCGGATCGGGGCAGATGGAGCGGCCGACCTCATTTTATACGCCGCTTTTTCTGAAAATATGACAGGATCGCTCAAATGAGAATTTCTGTCCTATTTTCGACGTCGTCACTGCCTCGTCACCGGCAAAAAAGAAGAACAGGATTGCCCAAACTCGCAAACCTGTCCTATTTTTGGCTTGCACGCCCACCTCGAGACGGCGTCGCAGCCATTTACCCCAGCACTAAAACCGACATTTACCTAAGCCCTCATGCTTCATTTACTCAGGCACTAAATGCCTCATTTACCCAAGAAACAAGCCTCACGTCCTGTATCTGAAGCAGTCGAAATTGACCACGCCGGACCCGGAAAGCAGCGCTTTTGACCGCGCGACGTCCTCGGGCGTATTGAAACCGGGGATCAGCGGCAGCCGGACCGTGACGCGGTCAGGGCCGGTCAGCTTAAGCAGCGCGGAAAGGTTGCGGAGAACGGAAGAAGCGACGTTGACGCCGGTGTAGCGCTCGAATATCGAAGCGTCCGTATCCTTCACGTCAACGTAAAAGTGATCGATCGATCCCGCCGCAGCGGCCAGCATCGTCTCCGGCACGCACAGCGACGTTTCGGCGTAAAAATTCCACTCTTTCGGTGCGATGCGGCGGAATGCCGCAATAAAAGCCGCATGCAAAAGCGGCTCGCCTCCGCCGAACATGATGCCTCCGCCGGTAGCGAGATAATACAGATCGTCTATTTTGACTAATTCAAGGAGTTCTTCGGGCGTCACGAGGCGGTAATTGCCGCCGGAACCGTGGCTATCCGGATTGATACAGTATTTACAGTTGAGCGGGCAGCCGTACGAACCAACCAGCGCGGTTACGCCGTGGCCGTCGGTGGCCATGCGCAATCGCGAGATCTGCCACAGCGGGAACCGCGGTCCCGCACCGGCAGGATCAGTCATAATATCCGCAGCATCCGGTACAGCTGAAAGCGCCGGAAGCTCCGGCCCGCTCGAATTAACGCTGCTGCTCACGGCGCTATAACGTAATCCGGTGAGATAAATCTACCCATTATCTCGGGTTCGGGCGAGGGTTCTTTAGTGACCGGCGGTTCCTCCGTGAAGTAATCATCCGGGAGCATGATCCCCATCTCGATATTTTCCTCTTCCCCGGGTGCTGTCGGATCAGGCACGACGAGCATGTCTCCCATCAGGGTCTCGACTTCCGGGGTCGCTTCGTTTTCGTTGTCAACGTCGGGCGCGCACGCGGTGCCGCGCGGCTCTTCCACACCTTTGCCGGAGCCGGCAGTCTTAGTCTTATCGATCACGCAGCCGGACATTACGCTCAGGCTCATACCGGCGGCAACGCCCGCCACGGCCACTCTCTTGCCCGCCTTCCGGCGCGCCTCGAGTTTCTGCTCAAGTTCCCTGACTTCCGCCTCGCACTTCGGGCAGGTGCCTTTGCAGTTTCCCTGATACGGGCACTCTTCGATGACGTAATCTATCTCGTTATTCCTGGCGATCTCCGCCCTGATCTGCTTCAAAATCCTGCATTTTTCTTTTCCGTAATACTTCATGGCCGTTCCTCCTCCGCCGCGCGGGCGCGAACAATTGCGTTCCATATTTCTATTGTACCCCATTTTGCGCAATTAGTCACGCTCAAAATTCCTGTAATCCCGCTTTTTTGTAAATTTTTTATGAATTTTAACATGACGTTTCCTGCTGCCGCACTTGACAATATGCCCGTGCGGGCTGATAATGTGCGGTATCATATTTTGACCGGCGGCGTCGGTGGGGAGCGTTTTATGGGTCTGACCCTCATGTTTTTCCTGAACAGCATACTTTTCGGCATCGGACTCGCCATGGACGCGTTTTCGGTGGCGCTGGCCGCCGGCATGAACGAAAAGCAGATGACCCCCGCGCGCAAATTGGCCGTCGCGGGCACTTTTGCACTGTTTCAGACCGCAATGCCGCTTATCGGCTGGCTGTGCGTGCATACCGTTGCCGACGCGTTCACCGCGTTTCGGAAATTTATTCCGTGGATCGCGCTCGTGCTGCTTTTGTTCATCGGGGGGAAAATGCTGCTGGAAGGCATACGCGCCGGAGACAATGCCGGCACCGTCGACGATCCCGGCAGCATTGACGGCAACGTCGACGGCAACGTCGATGGCATCCGCGCTTCGGCTGCCGAAGTCAAAGCCGGCCGCCCTCTCACCCTCCGCACGCTCATGCTAATGGGACTGGCAACGTCTATCGACGCCCTTTCCGTCGGTTTCACCATCGCCGAACTGCCTTTCCCTTCCGCGCTGATCGAGTCAGTGATCATCGGCGCCGTCACCCTCGGCATCTGCCTCGCCGGTCTGGCGCTGGGCCGGCTGCTGGGCATAAAACTGGCCGCCAGGGCATCTATCCTCGGCGGCCTCATTCTGATCGCTATCGGTCTGGAGATCTTCATTAAGGGGATCGCCGGGCTGTAACGCTCCGCGTCCGCTCACGGCCCGCGATTCTCACGGTCCGTAATAATACCCCGCTCTTCCGATGGGCGCCGCATCGCCGGTGGTGTAGAACGCTTCCGCGTCGCCGGGCGTGCAATTGTCCGCCCATTTAAAGCTGAGCTGTGCCGCGCCGCTGAGGCCCAGCAGCGACTTGGGGATAGAGAGCATAAGCTTGTTGTCGACCATCCGGTACGGCACTTCTCCCAGTTCATCCACCAAGTATCCGCCGTTATCGCCGGCCGAAAGCGCGCCGATATACAGCACGCCGTCCTTGTCCGGTGCTTTGTAATTGACCAGAAAACCGTATCCGTTCCACCCGTCATTTTGAACATCGGGTCTGTCCCCTGTACAAATTTTGCCGGTGCCGATGAACAGGTTCATCCAGTTTTCGCCCTCCGGCGCCGTGATAGGGCCGTCGGTCATGGCGAAGAAATAAACATTGTCCGCGTCCTCACAGACCTTGAATTCCACAAAGTCGTTGCGGCCGGACGCATCGTTGTAACGCTCCTTCCCCCAGCCGGAGGATTTGCGGTCGGCGGTATCCCCCGCGTAGTCGCGGTAATATGCCTTGATATCGTTCCACTGGGCGAATCCGCGGGCAATATCGACAGTGCGGTTGTTTCGCGCGTTGTCAACGGTGAGTCCTTTGAACTTGCGGATCAGCGAGATCATCTGCAGGTAATAGTTGTCCGCGTACCCGCCCTCCATCGGTTCGATGTCGCGGCTGCCGTTCAGCGAGGCGTTGTCCAGGAACACGATGGGGCCGTCGTTGTGCACCGGGCCCTGATACGACGCGGGCTGACGCTGCGCCACCCACTCGTTCCAGCCTGTGATAAAGATGATCTCAGGGTCGATGGACATTGCCCATTCGAACTGTTCGGCAAAGTTGTAGCCGTAAAGGTACGCGTCGGGAGCGGGATCGTTGGACCCGTCGTGCCAGCTGCGCGAGCGGTCGTTGGACCCGTACCAGGACACGGCGCTGAGTTTATACGTTTCGTTATGCTGCGCCAGCGAGACGTTCACGACCTCCTTGCGGCCGTTCAGCCCGTACACCGCGTCGTCGGTGAGCAGGCGGTCAAATTCCATCCACGGGAAGCCGTCGTCAACTTTCTCGCCCATCGGCCACTGCGAGGTCTTTATGCGGAAGAATTCGCGCATTTCGTCGGTGGCCTCGTCCGGGATGCCGACGATCATGGGTTTGCCGTCCCAGCGGAACCACACGCTCTCATACTCGGGATGTTTCTGGTATACAGATTTGTAGATGGTCTTCATCGTGGCGTCGGAATTGGTGTTGGTAAGGAAGCATACCTTCGGCACGTCCCAGCCCTGATCCTGATATTCTTTGAGGATCTTCATGAGCGCCAGCGCGTTGTTGGCGTACGGATAGCCGTTCGACGTGTCGAAGGCTATGAAGTCAACGCCCGCGTCCGTGAGCATCTGCACGTGCTTGCGCATCACCCATTTGTCTGTGGAGCGATAATAGCCGAAGAGCGGTTTGCCCCAGAAATGGAACGCGTTTACCGGACCTCCGCCCGCGTCCATCCAGCCTTTCTCCGAATCCAGCGCGCCTTCGACCCTGGAGATCACCGAATTGTCATACAGGTCGGTGCCGTGCTCTCCCAGCCACTGGAAATAGAACAGCCCGATGTATTTGCCTTCGCGCTTCGGCGTGGTCTGAGCTTCCGTGGTGAGCGTGCGGCCCAGGTTGTCAACGGCGCGGCTCGCCCGGTTCGTGAGGGGCGCGGTGTTCACATAGTTATCGTCATCCGTCAATACCGGTTCTTCCGCGGGGGGCAACGTCGCTTCCGGCTCGGCGGTGGCCTGCGGCTCATCCGTTTTCGTATCATTGCCATTATCCACGGTGCAGCCGCTCAGCAGCATCGCCGGGAGCAGCATCAACATTGTCAATAATTTAACATTCGCAAATTTGTTTTTCATGTCATGACCGCCTTTCTATATATACCATAAATTACTTCTGCGCTCCGGAATTGTCAAGCTTTTTTTGAACGCGGGTGCGTCCCCGTGTTCAAAAAACACGCCCGGAATTTTAAGCACGGGGACGCACCCGCGTTTAAAAAACGGGGACCGGAGAATTGACAGCGTAGCCGTTTTTTGCTAAAATCCGAGCCGCGAACTCAGGTTTACAGGAGGAATGTGACCATGAAAAAATTATTATCGATCCTGACCGCGCTGGCAATAGTTATAACGCTGGCGGCGGCCCTATTGCCCGCCGCATACGCGGCCGGTGCGGAAAACGAAGGAAAAAGCACCGAATCAGAGTACGTCCGGCTCATCGGCGACGGATTCGACCCGTACGCGACTTTCGAGTTCAGCTCAAAAGGTCAGAACGACAGCATCGACCCCGACACTGTCACTTGGGCGGCCATCCGTCACCGCACCGCAGCCCGCTACAACGAAGACAACGTCGAATACATTGCCCAGTTTTACGTTTCTCCCCCCGCGGAGCCCTTCATACCAGTACACTACAACTATTCCGGCGAATGGGAGACAGTCATTGTCGACATGACCTCCGTTGCCGCCCTGTACGGCCGCGAATCCATCTGGGACTCCGGTCACTACACCGACACACATAACATCCGCCTTGACCCGCTGGAACCCGACCGCGACGCCGATAACTTTGACGACAGCACCGGCCGCGGCAAGGTCATCGAAGGCGACTACATCGACATCGCCTGGATCGCGTTCTTCGAAAAAGAAGAAGACGCCAAAGCCTACACCGGCACCGAAAATACGCCGTACTGCCTGCTCGACGCGGAAAGCCTCTCCGCCCCCTTCTCGACGCACAGTCTGAAAGCCGAATTATTCAGCGACAAACCTGTGGAGCCTGACGTCACCGACGCCCCCGCGGAAGTTACCGGTCCCGGCGCGCTGTTCGCCCTCAACTACGAAGACGATCTCAACGACATGCTCTTCGCGGGCGGCAAAAACATAGTCGACAGCGTATATTTCAGCGAGAAATGCTATATTGTCGACATACCTGCCGGCAGCGACCCGAATGTGGAGATCTGCATCGGTTCGCTCATTGCGGACGGCGATATCGACGACATTTCCGCCGACGATTATAAAGTAATGCAGATGGGCGTCCGGGTCAATATTGCCGACGGCGGAAAAGTCGGCAATATCTACTGGCAGACCGATCTCCACCCCGGCTACAGCGAAGCGCAGAACTACGAATACAAGTATCAGGATACCACGGACGTCCAGGTCGTCACCCTTAACTTCTCCAAGCTCAAAAAATGGGAAGGCAGCATCTCCAATCTGCGCTTTGACCCGTTCGGCTCCACCTACAACGACACCGAAGTAGAACTGTATTACGTTGCCTTCTTCACCAACATTGAATCCGCCGAGGCGTTCAGTGCGAAATTCCTTGCGGAAGGGCTCCCGGCCACGCCCGTGCCCACCGAAAGACCCACCGCCGCCCCCACTGCGGTACCCACTGAAGTTCCGGCAACCGACGCGCCCGTCGCCACAGAGGCGCCCGCTACCGCCGAACCGGACGATTCCGGCAACAGCGGCACTAAGGAAGATACTCCCAAAAAAGGATTCCCCACCGGCGCAATCGTAGGCATCGTCATCGGTGCGGTCGCAGTTGCCGCGGTGATCTGCGGCATCGTCATCAGCAAGGCCGGAAAGAAAAAATAAGAGCTTTCTAAATGTTTGCATATTGACAGCGGGAACGCACTTTTGGTAAACTAAAACAACCAATTCAGTACGAAAGGAGTCGGGATCATGATTCGAACCAACATTGTAAAATTAAGCGTTATCGACGCAGTTGCCTACCGCCAGAGACTAAAAAAAGGCGGTGCCGGTATCGTTGTGATCCGTGAAGGCGCAAAGCAGCCCGGTATTGCCTCCATCAGCAAGACCTCCGGCGAAGCCATTCCCGCCGACAACACCCCGAAAAAGTTCTATCCGCAGGAAGCGTTCAACGAAGCGATCGCGCTCACTGCCGGTATGCCCTTCAAGAGACAGGGCGGCGTGCAGCTGAAAGGCAAAGTCGCCGTGGAAGAGCCGGCTGAAAAAGAAGCGGAGAACGAGCCCGAGGAAGTCGTCGTCAGCAGCGCCGAATACCTGAAACTCGTCGAGAAGTACACCGATAAAAGCGGCAAACTCTCGTACGATCTGCTGAATAAAGACATGATCAAATTCGCGCACTCCAGCAGCGTTGTCCGCAAAATGATCGAAGGCGGCGCCAAACCGAAAGAGATCAAGAGCTACGTCACCGGTACAAAGTTCCGCAATATCACCGGCAACGCTGAGCTTACAGACGCTCAGATCGCCAAAATGGTCGATCTTCTGGATGAAGTCAGCCCCAAGGGCGTGCTCAAAGAATTCAACGACGAGATCCGCCGCAAACTCAGAGCGCAGAAAGACTGACCGGCAGCACAAATCGCTGTCAGATCTCTCCGGCAGACACAAAAACAGTACTCAGGCAGGATCGTCATTCCGGCGATCCTGCTTTTTTAGCAAAATGCAGTTTTTTCCGCTTGACAGTACCCGGACTTGATAACGTATAATACGAATACAAAAAAGCCGGAGGTACGCGGCATGAGACCAGTCAGAACCAGAACCGTATTGTCCCTGTTTTTCGCCGTAACGGTATTCCTTGCGATCCTCAGCTGTGCGGCTGCCGGAGCGTCCGGCGGAAATACTTCCTCAGACGCGCTGCGCGTTTCACTTCCCTACTCGGCAAAATCAGATACTAAAGCCAAATACCTGTACGCGGTGGGCGGCTACCACTCCGTCGACAACGGCGCGCCGGCCTGGGGCACGTCTAATTACGCGGACATCCGCCTGATCGGCGATCGGATGGGAACGCTGGATATCGAGTACGCGGACGGCACCGTCGACAGCGTGCCCCTGATCTTCGGGTACACCATGTGGTTTTACAACAACTGGAAGGAAGATGGCGCGCCGTTTAAAGGCTCCGGGACCGACAAAGATCTTAAAGCAGTCCTTACCCGTTCGCTTTCGCTCCTGGGCGCTTTCGAAGGCAAAGAAAACTGCGTGCTTCGTATCGCGCTCCGGGACAAAGCCATCAAAAAGATCAAGGTGACCGACGATCCCGGCAAAAACGGCGAGCCCCTGTTCAGCTGCGCTTTTTTAGCGAACGACCCGCAGGGCACGCTGTCCGACAAAAAATTCAGTTTCAGCGCCGCGGACAGCTTTTTTAATGCGCACACCGTTGACAGCGCGGATCCATTGCCCGCGCAGGTCCGCACGGACCTGGAAACGCTGCGGCACGCGCTGTACACATACGAAGAGGATTACACCGGCGCATTGCCCTTCACAATTCCCGGGAATTATAGCGGCCCGCGTATCTATTTCTCCGGAAACCCGTTCGCCGATATTGCCACCGGCGTCGTATACACGAATCTGAAAAATCTCGCCGAACGGACCGACAAGGACGGTTTCATGCACACGTCATACAAGGGCGCCCCTTCCTGGCGTTACGACGGTTTCGGCGTATGGGTGGAAAATGCCGATTCCTACTACGATTCGTTCTACTCCCGGGACGGCGGCCGCGGAATAATGTCCCTGCTGCTGTACGGCGAGAACGGGAAGGCGCAGGCCGCGTCAATGTTCGCAAACCGCCAGATGATGTATTTCCGGGACAAAAACATTACCTTCAACGGTTCTGCGGTCCCCGGCCACTACACGGTCATCGTCAATAAACCCCTGCATTATTCCGAGGTCCTCGTGCCGAACGCCGGCTGGCCGACCGCATACACCAAAGCCGCTTTCGGCGACGACTATAAAAACCTGGGTAACCAGGAGACCGACGGTCACGGGCTGATGATGCTGGCGAACTACAACACCTGGCGTTCGGCCGGGCGCAGCGCGGACTGGGTCAAAACGAACTGGACGCATATTAAAGAAGCGTGTGAATGGATCAAATGGTGTCTGGACAATCCCGAACTGTCCCTCTCCAAAAACGGTCTCCTGTATGCCGAATCCGAAGCCGGCATGATGAAATACACCCTCTACTGCAATTTTCCCTGCTACCTGGGGCTGAAAGGATACGCGCAGATGGCAGAGGCAGCGGGATACGCGCAGGAAGCGTCAGAATGGGCCCGTATTGCCGCGGAACTGCGGCAGGCAATGCTTGACCGCCTCTCGAATCAGAAAGGCTGGATAAGCGCGAGATTCGGTTTTTATCATGATCCCGTGCTGACCATGATGGCGGACTTCTACGGTTTCGATGCCGCGGACATGGAGAACGACCTTGTAGAGCTTTCCCGGCTCGCGTACGGTTCGGACACCGGCAAAGCGAAGGACAACGGCTGGTACGGCGCGCCGGGCATCGGGTACGACCATTCCATGCTCACCCAGAACGCACTGCTTTCAGACAACATGTCCGATGCCGCCGCGCTGCTGGAGAACCTGTGCCGCCTGAGTTATTCGCCGCGGCTGCCGGAGCCCTACATGGTGCCCGAGGGCATTTCAGTGGACCGGGAGAACGGTATAATAAGGCGGCAGGGCGATCTGGGCAATCTGGTGCAGCAGGCCGAAGCGCTGAAATGCTACGCGATCGCGGCCGGTGTTTCCCCCGTTCTCGGAAGCACTTTGAAGCTGATGCCGCGGCTGCCGGAGAGCTGGAGCATTTTCGCGAAGGACGTGCCGGTCGGAGGCGACGGCAGCGGATACATTGACTATATCGTCACTTATCCGGCAGAAGGCGCACAGATCGCGCAATTCATGCTCAAAGATACCAAAGGCATCGACAGCGTCAAACTGCGTTTAGGCCCCTTCCCGAAGGATACGTTGTTCGCTTCGGCGAAGCTGGACGACGCATTTGTTCCATGCGAGATCGTGATCTCCGGGGACAGCGTCTGGGCCTGGGTCGACTGCGGCGCACCTTCAGCTCAGGAGCGCCGGGTCGCGGTGATATACGGCAATGACGTCAATAACATGCCCGGGTGGTCGGACAACTGGCAGGATCTTCCCGATCCCGAAAACGGCGGCACCTCTCCCGATGACAACATAGCTTACAAAAATAAATACACGGTCTATATAGTTATAGCGGCCGCAGCCCTGCTGCTGACCGCCGCGGCGATCCCGGCCGTGCTCATCCTCAAAAAGAAAGGACACAGATCAGAATGAAAAAATGGGTCAAATTTCCTTATAACAAGGCGGCGTGCGGCGCAGTCGCTCCCGCCGGATCAGGCACAGTACTTTACGTCAGCGGCGGATACTGGAGCCCGGACGACGGCTGTCCCAGCTGGGGCACCAGCGATCCGGACCGGGTACGGTTTATCGGGGACAACGCCGGACAGATAACCGTTGGCTTTGCCGACGGCCGCGAATTCGTCATCCCGCTTATTTTCGGCTACACCCTGTGGTACCACGCGATCTGGAACGAGCGGCCCACTCCGTTTTTTGACAACGACTATAACACCTGCGAGCCCGAATACGTGTCGCTCCTGAAGGATGTGCTCCATCTCTAAGGCGGCTTCGATGGCGAAAGATCCGGCGTGCTGGCGATCAGACTGCCCGCGGGTACCGTGACAAGTATCGACGTTGCCGGCAAGGCGGGCCGCGAAGGCGCGCCGGTATTCGAAGGCGCGTATATCGTGAGCGGCGTTGACGCCGAAAAGGCGGAAATGCTCACGGGAGGCGCGACAGATGTTGACTCCGCGGACCCGTTTTTCCGGGACCATACGATCGACGCCGCGGCGCCGCTGCCCCATAAGATCGTTGCCGGGCTGGACCGGATATGCACCCGCCTGCACACGTTTGTCCGGGACTTTCACGAGATCCCGCCCTACGCCGCGCCGGGTCGATTCGTGTTTTCCGGATCGCCCGAGGCCAACGCCGCCACGGGCATCGTCGCGGTCAACATGCGGAACCTCCTGGAACGCACCGATCCCGACGGCTTCATCCACACCTCATACAAAGACGCGCCGTCCTGGCGGTATGACGGCTTCGGGCCGTACGTGGGAAAGGCGAACTCCTACTACGACGCTTATTATTCCCGCGACTGCGCCCGGGCAATAATGACGCTCAACTCCTTCGGCCACGTCTCCGAGGCTGAGCACGGCGTGGAGTACGGCAATAACTGGATGATGTATTATCCCCGGCAGAACCTGACCCTGAGCGGCAGACCCATTCCCGGCCATTTCAGCGTCATGCCCAACAAGCCGCTGATCTATTCCACGGTGCTCGTTCCCCAGGCCAACTGGCCCACCCGCTACACGCGCGAAAAGTTCGGCGATGATTATCAGAATCTGGGCAACCAGGAGACCGACGGTCACGGGCTCATGATGCTGGGCGCTTTTAACGTCTGGAAAAATCTGGGCAAAAAAGCGGCGTGGGTCGAGGCCAACTGGGAATTCATTTACGAAGCCGCGTACTGGATCGAATGGTGTCTGGCCAATCCCGACCTGTCATTCGCGGAGGACGGCCTGCTGTACGGCGAGACCGAGGCGGCAATGAGCGACTGGACGCTCTACGCTAACCTCCCCTGCTATCTGGGGCTGCTGGGATACGCGGAAATGGCCGCCGCGATCGGTAAGGCCGATGAATGCAGGCGCTGGCTTAAGGCTGCCGAAACGCTGAAGGGCGGCATCGACAAAAGACTCGCCCGCGCAGACGGGCGCTCCTGGGATCCGGAGCATAAGGGCTTCCTGCACGATCCGGCGCCATATATGCTCTCGGACTTCTACGGGTACGATACGGCCGACATGCCCTCCGCGTGGATCGAACGCTCGCGGGCCTCGTACGAAGAAGACATACGCGAAACCAAAAAAGCCTCATATTACGCGCCGGGCGGTCTGGGATACGGTCACTCCAACATAACGCAGAACGCTCTCTTGCTGGATGAGGCGCACGACGCATCCGAACTGGTCAAATCGCTGTGCCGCATCTGCTATGCGCCGCGGCTGCCGGAGCCGTATATGGTGCCGGAGGGAATATCTGTTGAACCCGAACGCGGCATCCTGCGCCGCCAGGGCGATCTGGGCAATCTGGTGCAGCAGGCGGAGGCAATGAAATGCTTCCTGCTGGTCTCCGGCGTTTCTCCGCTCCGGGACGGCGTGCTTAAGATCATGCCGCGGCTGCCCGAAGGCTGGTCGGTAGCGCTTTCCGATTTCAAAGTCGAATCCGGAGACTTCCGGGTCACGCTCAAGGCTTCGTATCCCGGGAACGGCACCCAGTGCATCGACGTTAAACTCGCGGGCAATGACTGCCGCAAGCTGCCGGACGCGGTCAACGTCCGTTTCGGCCCCTTCCCGAAATCTCAGCAGGAAGCCGCGGTAACGCTGAACGGCAAATGTTTTAATATCACGCTGGCACAGAGCGGCGACAGCAACTGGGGCTGGGTATCCGTCCCCGCGGAAGAATTGATCCGGAGGTGATCAACATGAAGCAAATTAGCAAAACAACATTATGTTTGTTTGTCGCGTTTGTCATTCTTTTGTGCGCGGCGCTCGCGGGCTGCGGCGGCAATGGCCGCGTTGACGGCACTTCCGCTCCCGGAACGTCCGCGACCGAAGCGGGCGGCGAAAGCACGCCTATAATTGCCACCTTAAAACCTGCCGAAACACAGGCGGCGCAAAGCACCGACAAACCCGGCAAAAATTACGTTGACCTCCTCGCACACCCGAGCGAACTGCACTTCAGCGCGTCATCCGTCGAAGCTGAAGGGACCCCTGCCGAACTGAGCGCGTCGCTTTCTTTCGACGGCGATGAGGCCACTCGCTGGAGCTCGGTCTTCTATGACGTCCAGGGCTGCTGGATCTGCGTACAGTTTCCTTTCCCCGTTTCCGTCCACAGCGTCGATATCTACGAAAACAAGACCTGGGGCTACATGCTGGACTGGGAGGCGCAATACCTGGATCCCGCAGACAACACCTGGAAGACCGCTCACTCCGATATCACTTCCGACCTGGAATATTATGAATTTGCGGAGGATACGCCGGACACTTACGCCTTCCGCCTGCTGTTCCTGGACGGCACCGGCATTACGATAACCATCAACGAGATCGAGCTCACCGGGCAGTTTGCCGAGGTCCCGGAGGGCACCGAACCCCGAGCACCGCAGAACTTCCGGGACGAAGTGATCACGGACGCGCCCGATGAATTGTACCTCTCACCCGCCGGCTGGACGTTCAGCGCTTCCTCCAGAGAAGCGGAGGGAACCGAAAGCGAGCTCGGCCCCGAATTATGCTTCGACGGAGATAATACCACGCGCTGGAGCACGGTATTCGGAGATCTGTACGGCGCCTGGATCGCCGCGGATTTCGGCGGTGAACTCGAGATCGGCGGCTTCGCGGTCAATGAGTGTCCCACCTGGGGCCACGTCACCGACTACGCGGCGCAGGTACTTAAGGACGGCGAATGGTCAACAGTTTACACCGGCGCCGAGACAACGCTCTCATATATCGCGCTCTCTGAGCCCGTCAAAACCACAGCTTTCCGGCTGCTGTTCAACGATGGCGTTACGTTGTCCGAGACCGTTACGATCTGGGAGATCTCGCTTTACGGGGCGGGCGGCAATAATTGACCGGGACTGACGCAGCGGCAGCGACCCGCGATCCGGGTTTATTGACAACTTCCGCGATACTTTGTAAAATATTGTTATAAATCATTAGATTGCCGCCCCGGCGTATTGCCGGCGGGACGCGCGGGATCACACAGTAACGTACATGACCGTATGAGATATGGAGGGTCCGAAATGAAACTTAACAGCAAATTAAAAGTGATCAAAGTGATCGTCGCGGTACTGCTTTGCGCCGCGCTGCTCTCAGGATGTCTGCCGGGCGTTCTCTCCCCGTCCGAGTCCAATAAGCCGGACGACGGCACTGCCACCGAAGCGCCGGCGACCAAGGCGCCGGAAGGTCTGGTCGACGTCAGTCTCGATGACGCGCTCAGCCTGTGGGGCAAGGTACGCACCTCCGCCAAAGATACTGACCGGTACGCTTTCCTTCAGAAAACTCCGGGCGGAAAACTCGTTGCCACCGGCATGAGCTGGAGTTCCGGCAAGGCGTTCGAGCAGGTGATCATTAAAGAAGTCAAGAAAGAAAAGGATGCCGGCGTTTACTACGTGAATGCCGACAGGTTCACCGACAGCGGCAAAGTCAGCGAGTCTTTCACCGTCTCCGCTGCCGAGGGCGACGGGCTGACCGTGGATTATAAAGGCGAGTCCACGCTGTTCACCCCTGACGACGAGATCGAACATATGCGCATAGGCAACGACGGATTCGGACCTGAAAGTTATACCGGCATCATGAGCACTTGGGGCGAAGTAAGATCGCTGTATCTTAACGGCGATATTTACATTGCCATTAAAGAGGACGACGACGGCCGGCTGGTCGCCACCAAAGGCAAGTGGAGCGACAGCAGCGCAGCCACGCAGGCGTACATTGTCGGCGCCGCCGTGACCAATTTCGAGGATTACATTGTCACCGTTGACCGCGTCGTCGACGGCAAGACCGTGCGGGATTCCTTCG
>CACZOW010000068.1 GCA_902782885.1 uncultured Ruminococcus sp.
AGCGGAAATACCAGCAGACCGGCGCAGAAATTGCCCGCGGCGTGGACCAGATCCCATTTGAGCCCCACCGCGATCCAGGCCAGCGTCGCCTTGAAATTCAGGTGGAAGAACAGCGCCTGCGCCGGCGCGTACAGCGTACCGTACAGCAGGCCGTGCATCGCGCATACGATCGGATACACGATCATCTGCGCCTTCCAGGACATGTTCTTCGGAAGCAGCATCGTGACGCCCCACAAAACGGTCCAGATATAAAGATACGGGATCCACCAGACGTTGAAGCCGGCGTACAGACCGGTCAGAAAAACAAAAATATAAAGCGGGATCAGGCCGCGCACCCGGAACACCAGCGCGAACAGCATCGTAAACATTCCGATAAGGTGGATGTTCGGCAGAAATTCCAGCAGCAGCTTCGAGCAGAAAGTAACCGCTCCGAGCATGGCGAACAGCACCATCTCGAAGGTGGAGATGCCGCCTCCGGTACGTTTTTCCGGCAGTTTATTGTCCGTTTTTATTTCTGTTCCGCCTTTTGCCATGGTCGATCCAAAAAATACGGGAGCCCCTGGCCCGCGACCGCGAAGCTCCCGTATCACTCAGTTAACTAATGATCATTTCTTCTTTTTTGAGACGATCACCATTAAAACGCATATTATCGCCGCGCCTCCGATGATACCGCCGGCGAGCAGCACGCTCTTAAGAAGTTCTGCCTTTCTGGCGCTGCGGTCTTTTTCGTTTCCGGACCCGCTGCCGGGAGCGGTCGCGGCATTGTCTCCTGGAGCCGTAGCCGTATCCCCTCCGGGGACGGCCGTCGCGTCATCATCGGGAACCAAAGTCGCATCTCCGCCGGGTTCGGCCGTAGCGGGAGCATCCGTCGCAGGCGCCCCGGTCGCGGGAACGCTTGTCGCCGGAACAACGGTGGCGGGCACAACGGTCGCCGGTACAGGAGTCACCGGTGCCGCTGCTGTCGGAGACGGCGAAGGCGAAGGCGAAGGAGTGGGATCATCGGGCGGATTGTAATCCGGAGCCATCAGGATCGCATAGAACAGCAGCGTTTCCTCCTTGCCGTCACAGGTCGCGACACACAGATAGTAGTTCAGGATCCCCTCTTCCTCCATTTTGAGCCCGTTGGGGAAATTCAGTTTGCTGCCTTGCGCGCAGATCTCCTTGCGCTCGCCGTCTTTGTTCGACTTGTACCACACGAACGATACTTCCCCGTTGGCGTCCTTTGCGGCGGCCTCCAGCGAGAACGCCTTGTTCGGACTGTAAGTATAATACTCCTGTTCGGAGACGGGATATATGCTGAACGAGCCGCCCGCTGAGGCGCCGCCTTCCACTTTGATGCCGAACTCGGCCGCGAAGCCGTCGTACTCAGCCACCAGCCGCTTCTGCTCCGGGCTGTACACGTTGTTGGGGTACACGTTTATTTTGCTTTTGTCCGTCAGATCGAAGAAACCCTGCTCCGAATACACGCGCATTTTGATGCCGGTGAGATCGATCGCCTCGCCGCCTTTGTAACTCAGTTTTTTCGGTTTGCTCTGCAGATCCACTCCGGAGGTGAACGAACTGTCCTCGCCCGGGTCGCTCACGTTGATCTTACAGACCTCAGTGTAGCCGTGCAGCCGCTGATTGCCCTTGTAGGTCTCCACCATGCAGACGTAATATCTCGTGCCCACGGCGGAGGTGTCCGGGATCAGCACCATGGAATCTTCATACGGCAGCGCCTTTATCGTCTCCAGCCTGCCGTCGTGCGTCTCGTACCACTGGTATTTGTACGTGTAGCCGTCTTCCTCGACGATCTTGACCGGAACTTTAACGAGTTTGTCCAGCGTCGTGCTGACCAGATGCTTGACGCCGAACGGCGTGATGTGGCGCAGCGTCGTCGACGTCGTTTTCTGTACGGAAATATACGCCAGCCCGGTCACCGCGACGGAGCCGGAACCGTTCACGATGCAGTAGATCTTTGAACCGTCCAGACCGTATTTAACGTTTTCCAGCGTTATATCCGCCCCGGTCGGAGACAGCGTGACCGCGTCAACGTAATCGTGCCAGGACGCGCTTATCGTTTCCGGCGTATCCATCAGCGGATAATCCGCGCCGCCGTACCGCAGGAACCACTCGTAGCGCAGATCGCTGCCGGTGGCGTTAACGGAGTACGTCACGTTCATGCCCTCGGGGACAACATAGTTCGACGGTCCGTTCACGATCTCCAGAGGTTCCGCCGCCGCGGCCGGCAATGCAGGCAGCAGCATTCCCGCCGCCAGCATCACCGCGGTCAATACCGCAAATATTTTCTTCATCGTTGACTCTCTCCTTCCGAACTCAATTCCCTGGCCGGACTTCGATATCCGCCGCCAGCGCCCTGTGATCCGACGCGATCTTCGGGAAAACCCGGCACGCGTTCACGTTGATGTCTCTTGTAACAAAAATATAATCGATCTTGCGGTTCGGTCTGTCCGACGGGAACGTGTAACCTTTGTCCCCGCGCTCCAGATACGCCGCGGTGTCAACGAGCTGTTTCCTGAAAGGTCTGAGCTTGAAATTGCCCGGCTTCATATTGAAGTCGCCCATCAGCACGCCGCGTTCGGCCGGGATCAGCCCCGCCACGGTCTTCACCGCCAGCCGGTGCTCATCGGGATTAAGTCCGAAA
>CACZOW010000069.1 GCA_902782885.1 uncultured Ruminococcus sp.
ATTTCTTCTTTGCCCGAAGCGGACTCCTACGCGCGGACGATAACTGACCGGGATCTCATCAAGGCGATCACTCAGCGGATAACGAGTCTGAAACTGATAAACGCGGACGAATGGACCTCGCCGCCCGGAATGGTCTGGGTGCTCGAATTTGTAATGAAAGACGGCAGTAGTTTTACTGTGTACAATACAGGAGTCTTTCTGACCTGTAATGGACAACATTATAAAACCGACCGGACCGGTTCTGAACTGTTGGAAGAGGAAATATGGTACATTCTGGAGCAGACCAGGTAGCGTAAAATGGCTTTTTCTTGTTTCCGTGAAAACTGATTATGGCAAAAACAGTTTTGGCCTTTTCCCGAATCCATTGGTGATATCCCAATTTTCCATTTTCAAAAATCAGGATACCGCCTAAAACCCCGGAAGTATCTTCGTTTTGTGTTATTTGAAATTAGGGATACCGCTTTGAGTGATGGCGGTATCCCTATTTTACAGTGTCTGAAATTCAGGATACCGCTCGGAGCATTTGCGGTATCCCTTTTTTTCATGATTCGAAATCAGGATACTTTTTATGATGTTGGTAGTATCCCGAATTCAAATCATCCAAAATTAGGGATACTACTCATGGCGCCGGCAGTATCCCCGACGGTTTTTCGTTGTATTATTACGGCAACAAGAAAAGAGCCCGTGAAATTTTGTGAAATTTTGTCGTGAAATTTTGTTGTTGACAATCGCGCGCCCGGGTAGTATAATGCGCTTTGCTGTCGGGGAACGGCAGCACATGCGCCCATAGCTCAACTGGATAGAGCGTCTGGCTACGGACCAGAAGGTTGTGGATTCGAGCTCTGCTGGGCGCGCTCAAAGGAGTTGTTCAGATACCGGCGATCACGGTGATGGACAGCTCCTTTTTAATTCGGGATTCTACCTCATTGTCCTATGGCTGCATCTGATATTCATTCATTTTCATTTAAAATATCCTTGGTGGTATAAAATTGCGAAAATATCAAAATATAATCCGTAAATGTAGTATAAAACGCAAAAATGCAAAAAAGATTGTACCAACTGATCCTTCAAAGTGAATTCGAGATCATGAGAGAAGGCGCCAAAAATGGACAAATTCTTAGAAATCAGACGGATTAATACCAAACTATTCCGGAAGAGATGGAGCCAATATTATCATGAAGCCGTCTTTCAGCAAGTCTTTCTGTACTTGTCCGGCGTCGTTCCGAAAGCTTTATAAAACAAGCTGTAGAAATATTTCAGATCGGAATAGCCGACCGCTTCCGCCGCGGCTCGGACAGAAAGCGCAGTCTCTCTTAACAGCCGCGCTGCCTCTGTGAGCCGCACGCGCTGCGCATACGCCACAGGCGTCATACCGGTAACTTCCTTGAAGATCCGGTGAAAATAGCCGGTGCTCACAAAGGCGCGGGCGGCCAGGGCGTCGCAGGAGATATTGCCTGCATAATACGTTTCAATATACCGTTTGGCGCTTTCCGCGATGGCCTGTTTATATGCTGCCACATTGTCCGCTTTGCCGGAACGCTTCAGCCGGAAAATCGTGATGAGCAGGCGGGTGAGGTTGGCAGCGTTCATCTTGGCCGCACCGCTTTGACCGGAAACGTATTCCCGGTGCATTTCCTTAATGATGTCCGCGACGCTCTCGGCGTGGCGCAGGACGATATACGGCGGCTGCCCCGGCTCGTGCGAAGCGGGTTCGAACAGGTAGTCGTAAACGATCCGGATAAAATCGTCGCTTTCGGATACCGAAGCGTCAATTACCGACGGGTCGAACAGACAGTTGTACACGGTGAGGGAGCCGGGCGGCGTCACGCGGTATTCGTGGGCAACTTCGGAGTTGAACAGCATCAGATCACCTTTTTCGACCTGCGAGATGAGGCCCCCGGCGATCTCGTGGATCCCGCTGCCGGCATCGACGTAGGCAATCTCGATGAACCGGTGCTTGTGCAGCGCGACGCTTTCGGTGACAAGGCATTTCTGCAGGATGATCTCGCTGGTGTCGTTTAGATAGAGCGTGTTGCCCTCTGTGTAGAATCCGTTCATTCTGATCGCTTTCCCCGGCGCCGCGGCATCATGCCCGGCGTTCTTGATATATGGGGAATTATACACTGCGCGGCGGCGGTTGGCAATATTAACCATAGGTTTGCGGCGTTGACAACGCCATCAGATCAGAATACCCCAAAGATCCGGCAGTATATACCATTGTCCGCGCGCCTCCCAAAACGGATAATATTGACAGCATTTAAACCGCCCGGCGCGGCGGCCCGCGAGCGAAAGGAGCAAATCAAATGAATAACATGAAAATCGGTATCGTTTTTGTGGGGAAGATCTACACCCCGGCGGCGGAGGAGCGCAAAGTGACCGGATACGACCTGAGCGATCCGGAGAAGCTTAATTATATTACGGACGAGGCGTTTAAGCAGAAGTATTATGCGCGGCTCGCCGGCCTGATGCCGAAATACACGGAAACGTTTTGCTATGAAGTGGAGACGGAGAGCGAGGCGCTGGATGTACCGGCGGCCGACGCGTATGTGCTGATCCCGTTCAACGCTATCGATAAGGTGTTTGCGGTGCTGCATTCGAAAAACCGGCCGATCGTGGTGTACGCGCCGTCGTATGAGGAAGTCTGGTCGTACGGCCATGTGTTTTATCCGTATTTTATGCGGGATGTGCGCAAGCTGGATGAGTATCTGGGCTTGTCGCCGGATGTGTATCTGTGCGACAGCGACGCGGATCTGACGGCGCATGTCGCGGCCCTCGTCGTGCGCCACCGGGTGCGCAATACCAAAGTGCTGTGCATCGGAGAGGCAATGTACGAGCCCTACCATAGCTTTAACTGGGGATATGAGATCATTAAACTGATCCAGCAGAAGTTCGGGATCGAATGGAATCATATGGGCAAGGACCGGTTCCTGAAGGTGTTCGAGGAGAGCGCCGGCGGGGATGACAAGGTGATCCGCTCGCTCGCGGCTTCGGACCGGCTGCCGGCGGATTATTCTTCGGCGGACTGCGAGAAGGCGTTCAAGGTGTACCGGAAGCTGATCGACGAGTACGGCGTCAACGCGTTCACGGTGAACTGCCTGGAGTCGACGGTGCATACGTCCTGCCATACCACGTCGTGCTACGCGTTGTCAACGCTCAACGACCAGGGGATCGTGGCCGCCTGCGAGGCGGACGCGACCACGCTGATGGATATGCTGATCACGTCGTACGCTTCGGACGCGCCGGCGTTCATGCTGAATCCGTATCTGTTCCCGCAGGACAACAAGCTGTTCGTCTCCCACTGCACGTCGCCGCGCCGCCATAGTTTTGAGTCGGAAGAGCGGGATGAGTTCAATCTGTACGCGTATTTTGAATACCGGGCGCTGCCGTGCGGGCTGCAGGTCCTGAAGCAGCCGGGTCCGGTCACCGTTACGGGTCTCTCCCACGACAAGCTGGACAAAATGGTGATCGTCAGGGGCAACCTGGTCCGCAACACGGCGTTCCCGTCCTGCCGTACGCAGGTGGAGATCGACGTGCCGGGCGGCATCAAAAAGCTGGCGGACAATTACGAAGGCCGCCACTGGGCCCTGGTATACGGAGATCAGAGCGCCCGGATCGCCCGCGCCAACGAGCAGCTGGGTATCGAGAGCATCATCATCTGATATTGATTTTTGAACATGGGGTCAGACCCGGTGCTTAAAAACTAGAGCGCCGGGTCTGGTTTTTTTGAACACGGGGTCTGACCCCGTGCTTAAAAATCTGTTGACCGAAAGCAGGGAAAATGGGTATAATCAACGCGTCAGAACTCTATTGTCGAAAGGCCGGATGAGCATGAACAATGACGCGAGATTTAACAGGCTGATGCAGCGGGTGGCCGGAATGCGGCAGCGCGGCGGATTCGAGTATTCCTTCGGGCTGAAACCGGAGGAGCAGCTGAAGATCACGCCCCCGGACAAGTACGCCCGGCGCATAATGAGCGAGCTGGAATTTGCCATTAAACTGGACCGCTACGACGAAAACAGCGGGATGTATGAAAAGCTGATTTCCGGGGCGATAGACATCCTCGAACAGGCACTGGACGCGGACGGTGCATTGACCCGGGAAACGTGCCTGAAGGCGGAAGAAGCGCTGCAGCCCATGCGCAGCGACGCCAAAGAGTACGCGCTCATATTGTGCGGCCACGCCCACATCGATATGAACTGGATGTGGAGCTACAACGAGACCGTGGCGGCGACCATTGCCACCTTCACCACCATGTGCGACCTGATGGACGAGTACCCGGAATTCTGCTTCTCCCAGTCCCAGGCGTCCACGTACAAGATCATCGAAGAGCACGAGCCTGAACTGATGGCGCGCATGGTCCGGTACATTCGCGAAGGCCGCTGGGAAGTCACCGCCGGCGCGTGGGTCGAAACGGACAAAAACATGCCTGCCGGTGAATCGCTGCTGAACACCGTCAAATACACAAAAAAATACCTGAGCGAGACCTGGGGCGTCCCGGCAGACAGCCTGTGCATCGAC
>CACZOW010000070.1 GCA_902782885.1 uncultured Ruminococcus sp.
CTGATCCTCGGCACGATGACGTTCGGCGAATCCGTGTTCAGCCCGGATGTCGAACGGTTTGTAAACGCGTTCCTGGACGCGGGGTATTGCGAATTTGACACCGCATATGTGTATAATGACGGCAACTGCGAAAGGCTGCTGGGAGAGGTGCTGCCGCATATTGACCGTCCTTTCAGAATAGATACAAAAGTAAATCCGCGCATCACCGGCAGACTGGATGCCGAAGCCGCATACATGCAGCTGAACGAGAGCCTGGAACGGCTGCAATTGCCGGCGGCAGACACGGTTTTTCTGCATTTTCCGGATCCGGCGACGCCGGCAGAATCGGTGTTGTCCGCTATGGCGGATATGCACGGCCAGGGCAAATTCAGAGAACTGGGACTGAGCAACTACCCGGCGTGGATGGTGGCAGATGTTATGCGCATATGCGACCTGCACGGCTGGATCAGACCGACGGTATACGAAGGAATATACAATCCGCTGACCAGAAAAGCGGAGATCGAACTGGACGCGTGTCTGGACTATTACGGGATGCGATTCTATGCATATAATCCGCTGGCCGGGGGATTGCTGACCGGTCGGTACGAAAAGTTTGACGCGCCGCCGGAAGACGGACGCTTCACTCACCGTCCGAATTATCAGAACAGGTACTGGAAACAGAGCTATTTTGACGCGGTAGAAATAATAAAAAACGCGGCGGAACGCTGCGGGATCGGTATTGTCGATGCGGTCTACCGCTGGCTGGCGTTCCATTCTATGCTTAAAGGCGAACGCGGCGACGCAATATTGATCGGAGCGTCAAAACTGCGCCACCTGGAACAGAATATGGACACACTTAAGGCAGGTCCGCTGCCGGAAGAAGTTGTATCGGCATTCGACGACGCGTGGACGGTCACAAAAGGCGACAGTCCGGAATACTTTACCTTATATAAAGGTAAGGGAAGCGTGGGAGGTGAGCGGAAGTAATGCTTGACCAGGAAAAAGTATTCGCAGCGCTTGCGGATAACGACGTAACTTTTTTTACGGGTGTACCGGACTCGTATCTGAACGGCTTCTGCAACTATGCGCTGGCGCATTGCGGAGCGCGCAACGTGATCGCCGCCAACGAGGGCAACGCGGTGGGGATCGCCGCCGGACATTATTTGGCGACCCGCGAGCTCCCGCTGGTGTATATGCAGAACAGCGGCATGGGCAACGCGATAAATCCGCTGGCGAGCCTTGCTGACAGGGACGTATATGCCGTGCCGATGCTGCTGCTGATCGGCTGGAGAGGGCAGAACGGCAGCGAGCCAAACCATCCGCAGCACAAGCTGCAGGGAGAATTGACGCCAAAACTGCTGGAGGATCTGCATATTCCGTACTCTGTGCTGACCGATTCAGACGAAGAATTCCGCGATACGGTTCAAAGAGCGGCGGCGTACTGTGCAGAAACACGCAAGCCGTACGGCCTGATCGCTCCGAAAGGCGTTATGGCGGATCCGGACAAGGCCAATAACGCGGACAACGTCTACCCCCTCAGCCGTGAGGAGGCAATTGAAGTTATACTGGACAACATGCCGGAAGATACTGTATACGTTGCCACCACCGGCCGCGCTACGCGGGAACTGTTTTTCTTGCGGGAAAAGCGCAATGAAACAAAAGCGCGCGACTTTTTAAACGTCGGCGCAATGGGGCACGCCAGCTCAGTGGCGCTGGGCATAGCACTTTCACGGCCTAAGGTACATGTAGTGGTCCTGGACGGGGATTCGGCGGCGATCATGCACATGGGCGCCATGACTATGGTCAGTAAAGTGAGCGTTCCGAACCTGCTGCATGTAGTGCTTAATAACGGTGCGCACGAATCGGTGGGAGGCCAGCCCTCTGCCGGTCAACTTATAGATTTTACTAAAGTCGCGGAAGCGTGCGGCTACCGTACGACCGGCCGTCCGGCGGCGGATCGGGAAGAGCTCGCGACGGCCGTAAATGCGCTGCGTGACTGTGGGACGGCGGGTTTCATTGACTGCCGTATACACAAAGGACTGAGCAGCAAATTGCCCCCGATCATTTTCGATCACAGGGCGGCTGCCGATGCATTGACGGACGCGCTTCAAACGCAGCCGTATCCGATCAAGTAAAAAAGCAGACCGGCATAGCCGGAGAAAGGAAAACGATATATGAACAGCATGGATAAGACCAGAGAATTTTTGAGATCTTTAGGACTGCCGGGCGGGGATGCCTACGATCTTCCCACATCGCAAAAACGATTTGCGGACGGCGGACAGTACCGCTTTGAAGTACCCGGGATTCAGGGGCCGAAGGTCATGAAAGCGCTGCTCGAGGCAATGGACAGTTACGGCCTTTACCTCCACCGTGTTACGCAAACACAGGGGATCATGAACCTTACCGACGGCGACATCTCAAAAATGGTGGAGCTGGCGCACGAGTGGGAAACGGATCTGATCCTTGCCATAGGACCGCGCGCAACCACCGACACTTCCGCCTCTGTGCATACGGAAGAAGGTGTGCGTATGGGCTACCGCCTGCGCGGACAGGAGCAGATCGTACGGGCAATAGAGGACGTTAAACGGGCGGCGCGGCTGGGCTGCCGCGGGTTCCTGGTGTACGACGAAGGCTGTCTCTGGATACTTAACGAGGTCCGCAAAGCGGGGGAGATACCCGCCGATTGTCACTTTAAGATCTCAGCTCACGCCGGTCACGGCAATCCCTGTTCCGCGCGGCTGCTGGAAAACATCGGAGCGGATTCCATCAATCCCGTTCGCGACATACAGCTTCAGATGCTGGCGGCAATGCGCCAGGCAGTCAGCTGCCCGATCGACATACACACGGAAAACCCCAAATCTACCGGCGGATTCATTCGCCATTACGAAGTGCCCGAAATGATACGTATCGCCGCGCCGATCTATCTTAAAACGGGAGGCTCCGTGGCGGCGACCCATTCATGGGACAGCACTGAAGACGATGCCCGCAAGCGGGCCAAACAGTGCAGCCTGGTAAAGCGTGTTATCGACGAGTACTACCCCGAGGCCGTCTGGAGTCCGAAAGGGAGTCTTACTCAGGAAACTATTTAACTGTGATATTATATTTTGAAAGGAAAACAGTTTTATGAGACATCACATGTACAACCCGGATTTTAAATTTGTGGTAGAACCTGAACATTTCAATAAGTATACCGACCGGGAACTTCTTCAGTATTGCCTGGGCGCAACGATGTATATGCCGGGATTTAAGGATTTTGCGCCGAAGATCCTGTCCAATGCTATGCCGGGATTGACCAGCATGGTACTGTGCTTTGAGGACGCGTGCCCGGAAGAGAGAGTGCCTGAAGCGATGGAAAATGTTCACCGCCTGCTGGCCACGGTCACGGAATCTGTTGACAACGGTACGCTGGACGCGGACAAAGTGCCGCTTATTTTTGTGCGTATCCGCAATCTTGAGCAATTTAAAGCGTTCGGAGACAAATTGACCAAGCAGGAAGTGCGGTCCCTCTGCGGCGTCAATTTCCCCAAATTCAACGCGGAAAACGGCTATGAGTATTATGCATATCTCAAAGATCTGAACGAACGGTTCGGAGAGATCATTTACGGCATGCCTATCATAGAGGATCCGGAAGTGGCATACAAAGAGACCCGCATACAGGAACTGATGGGGATAAAGAAGATCCTTGACAAATATCATGATCTGGTCCTTCAGGTCCGCGTGGGCGGCACGGATTTCTCCAGTGTATTCGGCGTCCGGCGCGGAGTAGATTATTCACTTTACGATATAATGACCGTGCGCGAGTGCCTCAGCGACATAATAAACGTGTGCGGGCGCAACAACGATTACGTTATTTCCGGTCCGGTCTGGGAGTATTTCCGCGCGCCGAAGGAATTGATGTTTGAAGAACTTCAGCACTACGGCATAGAAGACTACCTGATGCGCCGTCAGCCGCTGGTCAATAACGAGATCGACGGCCTTCTGCGCGAAGTGCTGCTGGACAAGGCCAACGGCTTTGTCGGACGCACGGTCATCCACCCGACGCACGTTAAATTTGTCAACGCCCTGATGGCGGTCACTAAAGAGGAATACGATGACGCCTGCCAGATCCTCGGAACCGGCGGCGGTGTAGTCAAGGGATCCGGCGGCAACAAGATGAACGAGATCAAGCCGCACACCAACTGGGCAAAGAAAATATACAACCGCGCGCGTGCTTTCGGAGTTATCAAGAACGAGAGCGGATACGTCAAACTGTTCGCGGTAAACGAGCAGTGAACCGCGTTACCGGTGACAGATCACGGGGAGTAAATCAATGATCGAATTATCGACTCCGATTTCGGAAGAATCCGTCGCACGACTGCGAGTGGGAGATACCGTTGAGATCAGCGGGTACATTTTGTGCGGACGCGACGCGGTGCTGCCCAGAGTGCTTAAACTGATCGACGAAGGCAGATCGGCGGAACTGGGTATCGATCTGCGCGGGCAGGTGATCTTTCACACTGCCGTCAGTCCGGCCGGCGTCGGTCCAACGAGTTCCAACAAGCTTGAGATCGAAAGCAGCATCGAGCCGCTCAGCAAAGCGGGGGTCAAGGTTCATCTGGGCAAAGGAAAACTGCGCCCGGAAACGGTTGCCGCGCTGGACAGATACAATGCGGTTTACGCGGTAATACCGCCCGTCACCGCGCTGCTGGGCGCAAAAACCTCCGAAACGCGGGTGATCGCATTTCCCGAACTGGGAATGGAAGCGCTGCACCTGATCAAAATTGACCGCTATCCGGCCATTATCGGAGCTGCGCACGGGAGGAGCATTTATGAGTAAAAGCCGGGAAGAGATCGTTGCCCTCGTGCGGGATACGCTGGTGAGGGCAGGAAGTACGTTCAGGCCGGACAAAAAGGCCGCGTACGAACGGGCGGCAGAGACCGAGAGCAATGAAAAAGCCAGATGGGTCTTAAATACGATCATTGCCAACGCCGATGCGGCGGAAGCGGCCTGCAGCCCGCTGTGCGACGATACGGGAATACCTCATATCGTGCTGGAGGTCGGCAGCGGCAGCGCCGTGACCGGTGAAATGCTTGACGCTATAGACGAAGGAGTGGCCGAAGGACTTCGCAAATTGCCGGGGCGTCCCATGGGGATCATGGGCGGCGACCGGGAAAGAATCGATCAGAGCGGCGGGCTGGATCCCGACAGTGCGGGAGTCAGACCGGCTCCGATACTGCTCAGGCGCTGCGAGGGCAGCACGACGCGGCTGCATATTCTGATGTTCGGCGGCGGCCCGGCCATTCGCGGCAAAACATACCGGGTGTTTCACCGCCACGATGCACAGGTCGTGATCGACGAGATCGTTAGCTGGGCAACCGAGGCAGTCGCGCAGCTGGGCTGCTCTCCGTGTACTCTTGCGATCGGTGTGGGGCGGAGTCATTTTGAAGCGGCGTCAATGATGCTGGAAGCCCAGGTCGACGGCAGATATGATGTTCAGTCCGACATGGAGCGCGAGATCACGCGGCGCGTCAACGAAGCCGGGATCGGGCCTTTGGGGCTTTCCGGAGACACGTCCGTACTGGCGACATTCATGAAAGTCGGGCCCCAGCGTGCTTCGGGCGTACGCATAGTGTGTATGCGCCCTGCGTGCTGCTTCGAGCCGCGAATCGCCACCGTCGAATTGTGACCGGAGCCGCGTCAGGCATTCGTTGACAATGTTCCGTGAAATATTCTATAATTAACAATAGGGCAGTCGGGACGAACAGACTGCTTATGGTGTTTTGTAAAGAAATATTATGCTTTTGTTGGCTTATTAAAATCATAAGGGAGAGCTTTCAATGAAAATGCATCGTTTTAGCAAGGTGCTGTGCCTGCTGCTGACAGTTTTGATGGCAGCAGTTATAGCATTTTCCGCCGATCCTGACCGGACGGTCCTGGCAGAAGACACCTCGGAGCCGTCGGGCGCCGGTGTTCCCGTAATGGAGATCCCGTACAGGAACCTGTCATATTCCAGTGAGCTTTATGTTCTTTACGCGGTAAGTTATTCCAATATCGAAACGCCCAGAGAAATAAAAATGCTTTTCTGGAACGAGCCGCAGACTGACGGATATCTTATCGGCAGCGAGGCATACAGCGCTGACGTAAGGAGAATTGAAACCATCAATTCCGTGCAGCATGCCGTATTTTACTCCAAAGGTGTAGCGCCGAAGGAACTGGTCAACAATCAGTATTGCCGGACATACATCAGCATCGACGGAGTGGATTACTACAGTGAAGTGATCAAGTATAATCCGCTTAAATATATTAAGGATGCTATTGAAAGAGGCACGGAAGCAGACGTGAACCTCGTAGAAGCGCTCCGCGCTTACGCCGCTGCCGCTCAGATCAGGTTCAACTATAAGACCGACGATCTTGCCACCGAAGACCATTTTTATCTTACATTGGAAAACGCGGTGCTTGACGACGGATTCAGCTACGGTATCTATAAGACCGGCACGGTCCTGGAGTTGACCGCGGTGCTTCCGGAAGGAGACAGCGTTGTTAAATGGGTAGACGGCGAGGGTACGGTCCTCGGTACGGAGGATACGCTGGAATATACCGTTACCGCCGATGCCCATGTTCGCGCGGTGCGGTCCTCTGACGCCGACGCCTGCGAGCATGAATACGGAGAATGGATCGAAGCTGCAGACGCGACGTGTACCGAAGCGGGCAATCTCGGTCATTATCACTGCGAGAAGTGCGGACGCGACTTCGACGCGGAGCATCAGATAATTGACAATGTTGAGATCCCGGCGCTCGGGCATGATTGGGAAGAAGTCGAAGGAAAAGAGCCTACGTGTGTTGCAGGCTGGACCGAATACCTGCATTGCCTGCGCTGCGGCATTAAGGAAGGGTATACCGAACTCGAGCCTGTGTCTGATCATACATATACCGACGAAGTTGTTGCCCCCGACGGGGAAGCGAGAGGATATACCAACCATGTCTGTTCCGTTTGCGGCGACACATACAGGTCGGATTATGACTATTCTCTTTACTCCGGTGTTGATTTCTCCAACGAAGGCAAGTTCCTGCTTCCGTACAATATCGAGTCTTCTGTTTATACGATCGAAGCTGCGATCCAGCTGGATCCATCCGTGAGCGCCCGCGCGGGTGTTGTTATGGGCAATTATGACGGTACCAATGAAGGTTTCAACTTTGAGATATACAACGGCGGCAAGCCCAGGCTTTATTTCGCGGTGGGTACCGGCAAAAACCGTAAGACATATGATTATCGGTTTAATACAGATATCCGCAGCGAGCAGGTGCTCAACCTTACTATTACTATTGAAAGAGGAATCGCCACTCTCTACATAGACGGCATTCTCACCGAAACGGTGGAGCTTGACGATTTCGACATCCCGTCGCCCGGCAGATCGCTGGTGCTTGGCGGCGACAACCGTGCGGGCAACAGCCAGAGCTTCCAGGGTACGATCTACTCTGCCAGCCTGTTCCGTGATATCCGTACCGAGGAAGAGATCCTCGAAGATGTTGTTCTGGCGGATGCCTCTGACCCCAACTGCATTTTCAGCTACAACCTGCTGGACAATTCGCTCCTTAACAACGCCGTCGTACTTGAAGACATTCAGGATTACGCTCAGGTGACAACAGTCGAGGAACTTGAATATCACGCGGCGCACGGTACCAGAAACATCGAAGTAATGAACGATATCGTGATCGACCGTACGATTTACGTAATTTCCGACGTGAAACTGTTCTCCAACAGCGATGTTTCCTTGATCAGAGACCCCGATTTCCTGGGAGATATGTTTGTGGTAGGCGAGACCGCGACCGGCAGAAACCTTATCCTTGACAACATCATATGCATTCTTGATCTGAGTAAAACGGATGCCGAAGGCACGATCACGATCGACGGCAATAAAGAGAATGTTAACGGCGATGTTTTCGGTTCGCTTGTGTTCATCAATTGCTCCGGCACATTGAATATCAATGACGGCGGCGTGCTTACGAACAATAAGAAAGTTGCCAACTCCCGCACCCTCAATATGGAGCAGTATTTCGGCAGCATGGCGGGCGGCGCGGCTATAATGAATATCAACGGCACCGTCAATATGCGCGGCGGCGTTATCAGCAACAACGAATCGAATTTTGATGACCCCAGCGGCGGTGACAGTTCTGCGGAGAACCATCTTGAGTCCTGCTACGGCGGCGCGGTATTCAACAACAGCAATTTTGTCATGACCGGCGGCACCATCATCGGCAACTCCGGTTATTACGGCGGCGCGGTGGCCAATTTCCTGGATTGCAAGATTCTCGGCGGCGTCATTGACGGCAACTTCTCGTCTCATGCCGGCGGCGCGATCTACGTGTACAATGCCGACGGCGGGCGGCTGCTCACCATCGGTACAGAAAACGGCGATCCTTCCTCGCTTATATTCCGCAACAACTACACCACGTCCTCTTCCGGCGGCGCGGTATACAGCGGGGCAAAATGCTATACCATCATTTACGGCGGTGTAACGTTTGAAAACAACCATACTTCCGGCAACGGCGGCGCGGTCTGTCTGGGCAATCTCGGCGAGATCGGCCCTGGCGCGGTATTTACCGGAAATGAAGCCGGCACGGGCGGAGCGGTTTATATCAGCGCCAGCGCTTCCGACATACGTACGACCAAATTGACCGGCGTTTCGTTTACCGGCAATACGTCGCGCGGATCGGGCGGTGCCGTGGCGCTCAGCGGTGCCAAGACGATCATCACGGATTGCACTATTACCGGCAACACCGCAGGCAACAACGGCGGCGGTATTTATATCAACAGGCTGAGCGACGGTACCGGAGCCAATGTGACGATCTCCGGCGGCACTATCAGCAACAATACCGCGGGTGCGGAAGGCGGCGCTCTGTTTGCGGATCTCAACTGTAAGATCAGCGTTACGGACACAGATATCAGCGGCAACTCTGCCGTTGGAAACGGCGGTGCTGTTTCTCTCCACGGTGTAAATAACCTTACTCTTACAAATGTGGAACTGACCGGCAACAGCACGGGTACTTCTGAAACCGATACTGCGGGCAACGGCGGCGCGCTCTACGCCTCCTACCGCACCGTTACGGACAATACCGATCCCGACAACCCGGTCCAGACGCGCGTGGAAAGTTCTGTAACAGTAAAGAACTGCACATTCGAGGATAACCATTCTGACGGCATGGGCGGCGCCGCAATGGGTATTGCGTATGACAATACCGCACAGGTTCTGTATTTTGAGAATTGCACATTCACCGGCAACGAGTCGAACGGCCACGGCGGCGCGGCGGTGATCTCCAGCAGCGTCGGCGAGTTCAAAGATTGTACCCTGACCGGAAATACATCAGCGGCCAACGGCGGCGCGATCTACTGCAACTCTCACGCGACACTGAACGGCAGCGGCAACACCTTTGAAAACAACCGTTCCGACAACACCAATTACGGCGGCGGCGCGATCTACCTGACCGGGTCAACGGCGGTGCTCAGTGATTCCGTATTCACCGGAAACAGTTCGAACGTCAACGGCGGTGCGATTGCCGCATATACCGGCAGCAGCGTCACATTGACCGATACGGAAGCTACCGGCAACTCTGCTTCGAACAGCGGCGGATTTGTGTATACCTACAATTCTTCCCTGACCGTGAATGCAACGGCCGGTTCCCGCAACGTATTCGGCAGCCTTACCGACGCGACTCTCGGCAATACCGCAAAGAGCGGCGGCGCGATCTACGCGGACAACGGCAGCAACGCACAGATATCCGATACTGATATCGGTAATAACACTTCTGCCGGTTCCGGCGGTGCATTGTACTTCAGTGCGGCGACGGGCCTTATCAGCGACTGCGTGATCAGTTATAACGCCGGCGGCGCAGGCGGCGGAGATTCGTACGGCGGCGCAATGATGGTCGGCTACGGATCTAATGTGACGGTAAGCGATTCTTCTTTCGCACATAACAGCTCCACTACCTGGGGCGGCGCGGTATATATTCGCCACAAAGACGCCTCGGATTCGGCGGAAGCGGTTCCGTCTACGTTGACATTGTCCGGAACGACGTTCAGCAATAATAACGCTCCTTTAGGCGGCGCGGTGTACGTACGTGAGAA
>CACZOW010000071.1 GCA_902782885.1 uncultured Ruminococcus sp.
AACTTCGAAATGCCGTTCTACCGGCTGCTGGGCAATAAAGACGCCGTTGACTTCCGCGGCCGTACGAATTTTGCCTCCCGCCTGAATCAGCGCTTCTATGACTATGCGGAAACCCACAGCGATTTCTATATCAACGACATAAATTACATTTCCGCCGCGTACGGGCTTGAAAAATGGTCGGATCCGTTCTATTGGTACATGTACAAGTATTGTCTGTGCGTACCCGCGATCCCGGAATTTGCCTTCAATCTGTCCAACATCATCAAGGCCATCTTCGGCAAAAACAAGAAGGCGCTGGTGCTGGATCTGGACAACACGCTCTGGTCCGGCGTGGTGGGCGACGACGGCGTGGACGGTATCGACGTAGGGCAGGAGACCTCGGTAGGTCAGGGCTTCTACGAGTTCCAGTCATATCTCAAGGCGCACAAGCAGCTGGGCATCCTGCTGAACGTGGCTTCCAAGAACGACCACGAGAACGCCATCGCGGGACTGAACCATCCGTCCGGTGTGCTGAAGCCGGAAGACTTCACCATCATCAAGGCCAACTGGGACGCCAAATCTGAAAACATCAAAAAAATTGCCTCCGAGCTGGCGCTGCTGCCGGAGAGCCTGGTGTTCGTTGACGATAACCCCGCCGAGCGCGAGATCGTCCGTGCCTACGTGCCCGGCGTCGCGGTGCCCGAAGTCAACAAAGTTGAGGAGTACATACACCGTATCGACCGCGGCGGGTATTTCGAGGTCACTTCGTTCTCCGCCGACGATGCCTCCCGCGTGGAGATGTACCGCCAGAACATAATGCGCGCGCAGGCGCAGGAGTCGTTCACCGACTACAATGAGTACCTGCTCAGCCTGGATATGCACGCGGATATCAAAGATTTCGAGCCGGTATACCTGGCGCGCATAACACAGCTCACCAACAAGAGCAACCAGTTCAACCTCACCACCAAACGCTTCACCGAATCGGAGATGGAAGCGACGGCGGCGGATCCGAAATACGTGCGGCTGTACGGCCGGCTCACGGATAAGTTCGGAGACAACGGCATCGTTTCCGTGGTAATCGGACGTCAGGAGGACAAATTGCTGCACATGGAACTCTGGCTCATGAGCTGCCGCGTGCTGAAGCGCGACATGGAGCAGGCGATGCTGGACGAACTGGTGCGCGTTGCCGCCGCCCGCGGCGTGGAGGAGATCCGCGGGTATTATTATCCCACCGCCAAAAACAAGATGGTGGAAAAACTGTACGAAACTTTCGGCTTCACGCTTGTCTCCGCGGATGACGCGGGCAACACCGTCTGGAGCCTCAAAACCGCCGGCTACAAGAATCAGAACCGCGTTATAAAGGTCAATTGAAAGGAGCACACAAATGAACAACAGCGAGATCTACGAGAGACTTAACGAAGTATTCAGAGATATTTTTGACGACGACGATATCACGGTCGGTCCCAAAACCACCGCGAAGGATATCGAGGACTGGGACAGTCTGGAGCACATCCGCCTCATCGCCGCTGTGGAGCGCGAGTTCGGCATGCGTTTTAAAATGGGCGAAGTCTCCACGATGAAAAACGTAGGGGAAATGGTATCGATCATCGCCGCCAGAGCCACAAAATAACGGAGGAAAGCGCCATGCGTGCGGATTTTCTGCTGCATTCGGACACGGCGCGCGGGCTGTATGAAAGCGTGCGCGGGCTGCCGATATACGATTATCACTGCCACCTGTCTCCGAAAGAGATCTGGGAGGACAAACCGTTCCGGGATATCACCAATGTTATGCTGGACAGCGACCACTATAAATGGCGGCTGATGCGTTCGGCGGGTGTGCCGGAAGAACTTATCACCGGTCATCTCACCGGCGCGGCAGTGTCGGATGAGGAGCGGTTCCGCGCATACGCCGGCGCGCTGGAAGGCGCCGCGGGCAATCCGCTTTACCACTGGACGCACATGGAGCTGGGCGAGTTTTTCGGGATCGAAACGCCCTTGACCGCGGACAATGCCTCCGCGATCCGGGCGGAGGCAAACGCGCGGCTTGCGGAAGGAAAATTGTCCCCGCGCTCGATACTCGAGAAAGAACGCGTGCGCCTTGTCGTCACCACCGACGATCCGGCGGACAGTCTGGAATACCACCGGCTGCTTAAAAACGCGAATCTGACCGATCTGCACGTCACTCCCGCGTTTCGGCCGGACAAAGTACTCCTGCTGAACCGTGCCGGCACACCGGAAGGTTTTAAGGCTTATATCGAGCATCTCGGCGATGTGTGCGGCGCGGAGATATTCAATCTTTCCACGCTCAAAGAGGCGCTGGAACGCCGTATGCAGTTCTTCTGCGGAATGGGCTGCCGTTTTGCCGACATTGGCATTCCGTATTTCCCGGAGAAGCCCGGAAAATGCGGCCGCGGCAGAAAAACCGGCAGCGCGGACAACGCGTTTCTTTCCGCTCTCGCCGGAAAAGCCGTGGCGCCGGAAGATTACAGCGCGTTCCTGTGGGATATGTACCTGTTCCTGGGCAAACTCTGCCACGATTACAACGTGCTGCTGCAGCTGCATATCGCGGTGATGCGCAACGTCAACACCCGTTTGTTCGAACGCACCGGGCCTGACTGCGGCGGTGATACGATGGCGGATACGGTGCCGCTGCGTCAGCTTGCCGATCTGCTGGACGCGCTGGATTCCGGATCCGCGCTGCCGGAAATGATCGTGTATTCGCTCAATCCCGCGGCCATTGAACCTTTGTGCGTGGTGGCCGGAAGCTTCCGCGGCGTGCGCTGCGGCGCGGCCTGGTGGTTCTGCGATCATCTCTCCGGAATACGCGACACGCTTGAGATATACGCGCGTCAGGGCCAGCTCAAGTCGTTCTTCGGCATGCTCACGGATTCGCGCAGTTTTCTGTCATACGTGCGGCATGATTATTTCCGCCGGATCGCCTGCGACCTGGTGGCCGGCTGGGTGGACAGGGGAGAATATTACGGCGACGCGAAGGCGCTCCTTGAGGCGATCTCCTGCGGCAATGCCCGCACTTTCTGCACCCGTTCCTGATGTTCCGGCGAGGGTAAATTGTTGTACATAATTATACGTCATAAAAATAATGCTTGCATTTAAGTGCCCGTTGGGGTAGAATCAAAATAGCTGTAAAGCTAAAATTTGCCGCGCTGCGGCCGAAAAGAGGTTTTCTTATGAAAATATGTCCTAAATGTCAAACAGAATGCAGCGACGATGCTGTCTTCTGCGCGAAGTGCGGAAGTGATCTGCCTGCCGCCGTTCCTGCGGAAGAAGCAGCTCCCGAAACTCCCGCTTTCTGCCCCAAGTGCGGCAGAAAATTAGAACCCGGAACCACGTTTTGCCCCGGCTGCGGAAATAACCTTACCGGCAAAGCCAAAGCCGGCGCCGCTCCCGCGATCATCACAGATACTTTAGGCACTGTTAAAGGCTACGCCACCGGCAAACCTGTTGAGGCTGTCGAAAAAGCGGCTCAGAGCAAGGGCCTTTCCTGGATCATTTTCGCGGCGCTTACGATCATTTCGTTCATGTTCGCGGTTCCTACGGTCGTCCGTACGACGCTGTCTCGCGTCATGCGCGGCTCCATGATGAAAATGGCCCGGGAACTTGCAAAAGCTTTTAACCAGAAAATCGATGCCGACGCCCGTAAGAGCATTAGAGAATCTGCTCGCGATTTTGCAAAGAATTACTCCTGGGGATACGGTCTCCTGTGGAGCTTCCTTATCGGCGCATTTGCTTTCTTCGCCACCTGCCTCGCGTTCTACCTTGTAGTTAAAGTGTTCCTTAAGAAGGACGTTCGGTTCTCCGGTGTGTTCAATGCTGTTGCCGCCGCTTCGCTGCCGCTCACATTTGCGTTCCTGCTCAGCATGGTGCTTGCGCTCGTCTGGTGGCCTCTCGCTGCCTGCCTGACCGGCTGCGCTGCCATCGCTTCACTTGTACTGCTTTATAAAGGATTCTGCGGTCTGGCCGCGTTTGATAAGAAGCCCGTTATGGCGTTCATCTGCGCGATGCTCCTGGCGTTTATTCCGGTATGCATCGTTGCCGGTCTCGTCGCTGATATCCAGACGGTCAACTTGTTCTACAACTCCGGTATGGGTTCGATGGGCGGTTTGCTCTGATCTTTTCTGATTAGATAATCTCGGTTTATGACGGCCATCCTCACGCTTGCGTTCGGATGGCCTTTTTTAATGATTTGCGATGTGATGATATGGCAGGAAACAATTACTTAAACAGTCAAAACGATAAAATGAACGGTATAGTGACATTGATCGATAATAATATCAGCTCTTTTCCGCGAAATGGCATGCTTGGAACCGCCGAACGCTTCATTCTGGACAACCAGCTGCTCCGCCGCGATCTGTGGCGGGATTTCGTGTCGATGTTCCGGCTGGGGCTGGATTCGGACAATCTGGGCTGGCGCGGCGAGTATTTCGGCAAAATGATGCGCGGCGGCTGTTTCACGTACGCGCTTACCCGGGACCCGGAACTGTACGAGGTGCTGACGGAGGCAATAGAGGATATATTGACCGCGCAGCGCCCGGACGGCGTGATTTCCAGCTACCGTGCCGGAGAGGATTACCGCGGCTGGGATATGTGGGCGCGCAAATACGTGCTGCTGGGCATGTTCTATTACATGGAGATCTGCGTTGACCCCGACCTGAAGCGCCGCGTGCGTGACAGCGCGCTCCGTCAGCTGAACGCCATAATGCGCGTCGTCGGACCCGCGGAGGAAGGGAAGATACCGATCACACGCACGTCCCAGTGGTGGCGCGGGCTGAATTCGTCGTCGATACTGGAACCCGTGATGCTGTACTATAAATTGACCGGGCTGCCGGAGCTGCTGAAGTTCGCGAAGCATATCGTTGACTGCGGCGGCATCGACGGCGACAACATTTTCCGCCTCGCCGCGGAGGATCGCCTGTCCCCGTATCAGTATCCCGTGACCAAGGCGTATGAGATGGTATCCTGCATGGAAGGACTCCTGGAATATGCGCTGTGTGTCGGCGACCGCGAGCGTGCCGAAGCCGTGTATAAATTCGGGCGGCGTGTGCTGGAAACGGACTTCACCGTGATCGGATCGGGCGGTACGACGCACGAACTGTTCGATCATTCGTCGTGGCGTCAAAGCAGCGCGGGCGTGTGCGAGATCGCGCAGGAGACCTGCGTCACCGTAACTTTTATGAAATTTTTCTCCCGGCTGTACCGGGAGACGGGGGACAACCGTTTTGCCGACGCCGTGGAGGTCTCGTTCTACAACGCGTACCTTGGCGCGCTCAATACAAAAAAGCAGACGGAATCCGGGCTCGCGGCGCTTTTGCCCGGGGCCAATGTCGGTTTCCTGCCTTTCGACAGCTACAGCCCGCTCACCCTGGGGCGGCGCGGCAAAAAGATCGGCGGGTTTATGGTCATGCCCGGCAACCATTATTATGGCTGCTGCGCGTGCATCGGGAGCCTGGGAGGCGCGGTGGCGGGATTGTCCGCGGTGCGCGCGGGGGAGGACGGTTTTGACCTCGTGCATTATTTTCCGGGCGAGCTGAAACTGACGCTTCATGACGATACGCGCATCGGCGCCGTTATTAATACGGACTATCCGTTCGGCGGCAATATCGAGCTTGCTTTTACTGATATTGATGCGGCGGGCGCGGACAATGCGTTTTTCTCCGTTTCATTGCGTATCCCGTCCTGCGTCCGGAAGTACGGGCTGACACTTCCTGCTTCGGACTGCGCGGAAGACGCCTTTAGTGTGGACGAAAGTCGTGACGGTATCGTTAAAGTGACCGGCCGGTTTAAACAGGGGGACAGACTCCGCGTCAGTTTTGAACTGCGCACCGAGTTCGTTCGTCCGGTGCTTTACGGTACGGAAAAAGTCGGTGACGCGGAATTCGTGCAGGATCCCGCGGCCGAAGAGCGCATTTGCGTACGGCGCGGCGTCGTGACGATGGCAGCCACTGCGGAAGATGTTCCGGCCGGAACGGATCCGGTTTTCCCCGCAGATGCCTTTGAGCCGGATGCTTTAGCCGGAGCAAAATGGGAGATCTGCGGTGAACGGCTTCGCGGCACATTTACCGGCTGCGGCGGCAACACCGTTACGCTGACCGACTACGCGAGCACGGGCAAGGACTGGTCCGGCCCCGAATTCGGCGCCTGGTTCAGGATCGGCTGAGCGGTTTTTTCCGTATTGCCATCGACCCGGCGTTTGTGATAAAATCACTCAAAATAGCAATCACTCCCGAAAGGTTGATACTGATGGCACACAGATGGAATGATTTTGTTGACAAAGTGTACGGCTGCTGGCTGGGCAAATGCATCTGCGGCACGATAGGTGCCCCGTACGAAGGCTATAAAGGGAAGATGGACGTGGAGTTCACGCCCGAACTGTTCGCGGAGATGCTGCCCAACGACGACCTGGACCTCCAGGTGCTGTGGCTGGACGTGATCGAGCGGACCGGCCCGGATTTCACGTCGCTGGATCTGGCCAAAGCGTTCTACGATAATTATCCCCCTTCACCCGGCGAATACGCCACATTCAAAAAGAATTTTGAGCTCGGGCTCAAACCGCCTTTCACCGGCAAATTCAACAACGTGTTCTATCACGAGGGAATGGGCTGCCCGATACGCTCCGAGATCTGGGCGTGCCTGGCGCCCTGGAATCCCAAAATGGCAGCGGCGCTGGCGGCAAAAGACGGCTGTCTCGATCACGACGGAGAATCGATCGTGGCGGAACAGTACCTCGCGGCCATGGAGTC
>CACZOW010000072.1 GCA_902782885.1 uncultured Ruminococcus sp.
ACGATCTGACGACCGCCGCTATTGTATAACAACACCGGCGAATTATCAAGCGCGGCAAATGGAATGAGGCTTGATGGTAAAGCGTCATTGACAAAACCGCCCGGCCTGCGTACAATGATTGCCGGATCACACGCAGCAAACACAGAGTGCGTAAAGTATCAGGTTTCAGAAGGAGCAGGCAGCATGGACAGCACCGAAAGAGTAAGAAACACCATTTTGGGCAAACCCACCGACCGGCAGCCGATCTACGGCTGGGTCGCCGCAAATTTGGGCAATGAATTGACGCAGGCGTACGGATCAGTCGCCGCCTTCGAAGACAAGTACGAGTTCGACATGGCGCACCTTTTCGGCGGTCCCGGCTCTTTTAAAGAGGACGTTTTTGCCCGCCTGCGCGCCGAGAATGACGAAATGAGTCCGGACCTGCTGGTCGATGAAGATTTTTTCACGGATCCGGACGTGATTGACCAGTATCAGAACCTGAAGGACGCATTGGCTTTCCATAAAGCGCGCGGCCGCTTCTGCTACGCGCAGACTCCCGGCTTCTTCGAGCAGTTCAACGGCGTGTTCGGTATTGAGAACCAGCTGCTGTACATGGCCATGTATCCGGACGAACTGGACGAACTGTACCGCAGGCAGGCGGAATGGACCGTAAAATTCGCCGGGCACTGCATCGACATGGGGATCGATATGATACACATTTCGGATGACTGGGGCGCACAAAAAGATCTGATGTTCAACCCGCGGCTGTGGTGGGAGATCATTTATCCGCATATGAAGCGGGTCGTCGACTACGTGCATTCCCGCGGCGCGTTTTGTTCCCTGCACTCGGACGGCTGCATCGTGAAGGTGACGGACGGCATCGAAAAACTGGGACTCGACCTGGTACACCCATGGCAGGAAAGCGCGGGCATGTCGTACGACCTGTATCTGGATAAATTCCAGGACAAATTCGCGATCCTGGGCGGCATCTGCATTCAGACCGTGCTCGGACTGGTGGGGCGCGATGAACTGGAAAAAGAGATCCGCCGCGTGTTCGGGCTGCTCCGGGGCAAGCGCTGGGTCTGCTGCACCACGCACTTCGTGCAGAACCACTGCTCCATCGAGGATCTGGCGTTCGCGTACGACCTGATCTACAAGCTCGCGCGGGAATGACAACGCTATAGCGCGGTTCACTTTTATCGCATAAAAAGACCGGCGGCAATCAACGTCCGCCGGTTTTTTGTCGGCCGGGTCGCGGCCGCAGTTTCAGTTCATAAGCTGATCGGCTGATCAGTTTGTCAGTTCAATTGAACTCCACGGAGAACGGGACGGCAATATTGCCCGTGCCCGAACACAGATTGGCCGTGTCGGTAGAGGTGTAGCGCAGGCTGGAAGCGTAGCGGATACCCTCTGCGCCGGATGCCGCGACGGTGATCTTATTGCCGTCAATGACCGCCTGCGCCGCCTGCCACGCGCCGTTCAGTTTGACCTCGAAGCCCTGCACATCAGCGCCGTTCAGCGTCTTGAGCCCGCCGCCCGCGTAGTCGTACAGTACGATGATCTCGTCATTATTGTGCAGCACCCGGGCCGGGATCGGGAAGCCCGCGTCCTCCATATTGCCGATGCCGTACAGGATCGCTGCCGCCATCTGCGCGCCGCGCTGTCCCAGTTCGAGCTTGTAATACGGATGCGCGCCGTCAGCGTCGCCCTCTTTCCAGCCAACGTCGATAGACGGTATCACTTCATATCCGCGAATGCTGCCGTCGATCTTGACCTCGGCTTCGGCGAAACGCATATCCGGAACGTAGTTCCACACGCCGTCCAGATTGACGCCGCCGCTCTCATATCCGTAAGACGTCAGCTGCACGTTAAGGAACAGCAGATCGCTGCCGAATCTCACGCGGTAGTCTTCGACCATCGCTTTCAGCGCGTCGCAGTAATCCTTTGACTCCATGCAGTCCGATTCGCCCTGGTAGAATATCATGCCGGCGATGCCCACGTGCTCCAGCGGCGCCATGAACGCGTTATAAATGCCGCCTGCGGGAATATTGGTGCCGTTCAGCGTGAGCGATTTGTAGCGAAGCGATTTCGGGAATTTTTCCAGCGCGGTGGGAGACGCCAGGAGCGACAGCGGAGCGCCGCCGCATGCGCCCATCACCATGCCGATGGGCACTTCGGAGTTCAGCGTATAAAGTTCTTTCGCGAAGAAGTAGCCCAGCATTGAGAACGCTGCGGTACCGCTGGCGTTGACCCTCTTGCGTTCCGCGATCTGCCACTTGGTCGTCTTGCCCACGTCGGTCTGCGGCGTTGCCATACGTTTGACGCCGTCTTTCGTACCGAGCAGGTTCCAGTTGATCTGCTGCATGATGCGGATATCATCCTCCGCAGTTGCGTTTTTCAGATAGTCGCCGTACAGATTTTTAATATCCAGCGTAGACTTGGGCACGGTGCCGCTGAAAGTCAGATCCGCGTTGCTCTGACCGGACACGATCCAGATATCGCCGACCAGCACGTCTGTAAACTCTTTTTCGGTCCCGGCAGCGCCGCGGACAATAAGGCTGTTCCCTTTTTCCTTGCTCGCGGGCAACGTTCCCTGCAGCGCAAAGCAGAACTCGCCGTTCTCGATCACGCCCGAACCTTTCAGTCCTTTGAATTCGGCGGCAACGACTTTGCCGTTCTGATCCTCATCGGCGGTGCCCCAGATCTCGATGCGGCGGTCTCTGGGCACGATCATGTTGTTCGCAAAATAATATGCGACCTTAAAACTTTCCGCGGTTCCTTCCATAAGCGTATAGTCCTCGATCACTTTCGA
>CACZOW010000073.1 GCA_902782885.1 uncultured Ruminococcus sp.
GCACAGATCGTGTAGGGCTTTTGGTTTTTTCGCAGCATGCAGCACATATCCTGCACGCCGTGAATACCGTGATCGTTGTCAATGCAGTTAATTTTATCTGCCGTTGCCAGCAACTGATAATCCGGCGTCGTATCGAACACGACGATTGGTGCATCCAACTGCAGCAGCGCTTCGATGGATTCCAGCGACGGAGAATAGGCAAGGTGCTGAGTGATCACAGCGTCAACTTTCAGCTCATTAAAGCGCCGGACCGCCCGTTCAAATTCCTCTTTCACACGGCACAGCTCTTCCGCCGGAAACACTTCCAGCCCGCGTTCGCGCAGCATTGCAATAAGTTTTTCCATGTGCTCGACCAGCGGAGTGCGGTCCTGCCCGTTATCGTCATACAGTTTAATGTAAAGGGGAAGATAACCTACTCGGATATTTTTCATAAAGACCTCCATTACAACAGCGTCATTTGAAATCGCATAAACACATTTTTATCAGCCCGGCTCGCCCGTCTGGAAGCGGCGGCGCACCTCTTCATAAACGGATTCCGGCGGTGTATCGACACCGTGATAATTATTAGGCACCCACATATCTCCCGCAGCGCTTGGGAAAGTACAGAATGTGTCATTACGGTAAGCGTCGCGCTCTGCCTTATTTCTCAGGTTCGGAACGTCAACGGAAGAGTTGCCGCTGCGGATAGAACGGTAGGCAAGAATACCGGGAATGCACATGTCCACCGCAGTATATACGTCGATCGAATGCTTCCTTGCTTCCTCGTTCCCCATGATCGACTGTATAAAGAAATGAGTTGTATAAAAGTCTGCTCCGCCGTGCCCGCTGTTCTCCGCTTCTGCGATCATAGGCGCAGGTGAATACGCGTCATGCTTGCCGCGACCGTTTTCGTTTTCACCCTCATAGTATATTTCCACCCTGCCATCCGACAGATCACGCATACCTCCCCGGGTCCCGTTGATTTCATAATTTGACGGAGATACGTGTTTAAGGTTGCCGTGGATACTTTTCAGGATCGCGCCGTTTTCCAGTGTGATCAGCTCCATTCCTGCGCCACCGGAGGCGGTTCCGAGCCTCCACATATAATCCGGGTTGGGAGTTTCAAAGCCGGAGACTTTTACAGGGCGGAGTCCGGTCATATACAGGATCGGTCCGATGGAATGTGTGCAGTAGAACGTGGAGCAGTTGATATTTCTCCAGTGATCTTTCTGACCGTATGTGATCTGAGGCCATATTGGCGAGCAGTCATGTCTGTATTCTCCTTCAGCATACATAAGCTCTCCGATATCTCCGTTGCGGTAACGTTTTTTCATTTCAAGTCTTACAGCGGTATAGCAGTAATTTTCAGCGTAGCTGTAGATAAGATGAGGATTTCTTTCCACTGCCTCGATCAGTTCCACTGATTCCTTCATCGTTGCGCACGTCAGACATTCAGACATAACATGACGCCCGCTGTCCAGCAGACGAATTGCATACGGAGCGTGCTGATAGGCGTAATTTGCCAGGATCACCGCATCCATATCGTGTTTGAAGAATTCTTCAAAATCCGTGTAATAGGCGATATCGGTCAATCCCGCCGCCTCGGCAGAACGTTTGCAATTCTGTAAAAGCGGTTCGAATTTATCGCAGACTGCGACAAGTTTGCCTTCTGCTCCAAAAATGATCTGGTCAACCATATTCAGACCTCGACCAGCTCCGAACACTCCGATCCTTACTTCTTTCATAACACTTCTCCTTTTTGTAAATAGTAGGTGTTGATTCCCAATGTTACAATGTATCATCCCAGATACCGGTAGCTGAGGCGGCCCAGCGGCAGAGATTTGCCGGAGATATAGTAATCCATAATATCTGATGGATTTTCTATCCCGTCAGCCAGTTTAAAATAGAAGCGGTTGACGTCTGATGCTATTCCAAGCGATGCGCGCGGAACTTTCACCTGCATCACATTGCCGTCAACGTGATACTCCGCCTCTCCGCAAGTCTTCGAAGTGAAGTCTGGCTGCAATTTTTCCACTGTCAGCTTGCTTTCTCCGGCCTCGTGGCGGCCGATTACGTACTCGTATCCTTCCCAGCCCTTCTTCGCCACCTCTCCGGTGCCGATCAGCAGGTTCATCCAGCCCTGGTCGCCGGCTTCGCGAAGGACAATATCCTCCGTTGCCTTCAGCATGAAGTAGAAATTGTCCGCGTCCTGGGCAACGCGTATCTCAGTCACATTGTTGCGCGCGGCAGCCTGCGTGTAGCTCAATGAGGGCACGGCGCCTTTACTGGAGCGGGCCTTGTTGACCACTATCGGATCGCGGAAGACCGCTTCTACTTTGTCCCAGGCAGACAGATCGGAAGTCATGGGGATCGTAACGGGTTCGGACTTGAGCTGTGCACCGGCGGGAATCTCCACATCTTTGTATTTTCGGATGTTTTTAGCCATCTGAATGTAGAACGCATCGTTGTATCCGCCCTTCATCATCTCGGCATCCCGGGAGAATTCCATATTGCAAAGGTCCACCATTGCCCACTCACCGTCGTATTCCGATTTACCGGCAGTCCATTCGTTCCAGCCGGTCACAAAAACGATACGTGGATCCTCCTTGAACGCCACTTCCCAGGTGGATTGGAAAAACTGGCCCTCGTAGGCCTTTTCAGGCTCGTTTTTCTGTTTCTTTACGTTCCAGCCGCGTCCCCAGTTGGCTGCTCCGCGAGTAACTGAAAATGACATAGGCAGCGCGGGATGGCTGGCGACTGAGACATTTATGACACCGTTATGCACCGGAGCAGGATAAGTCCATTCGATCCAGGGAAAGCCGTTTTCGTTATATGGACGGTCAGGCCATTGTGATTCGCGGAAAGAGAAGAAGTTGAGCATTTCCTCTGTAAGCTCGACTTTTTCCTCCCAGTTGTAAATATTGCCGATGATCAAAGGCTTACCTTCATAATAATACCAGGCGTCTTTTAAGCTTTCTCTTTTATAATATGCATTATAAAGATGCGTTATAACCCCTTTGGAAGCAGACATTGTATAAAATACCAATCCCGGGGGATTCCAGCCTTCTTCCCTCAGTTTGAGGCACTCTTTGATTATTATTGAGACAACGGTGTCATAAGTCACCGCGTTGGTGGTATCAAACACGAGAAAATCCACGCCTGCCTGCGTCAGCAATGCCAGGTGACGGCGTATGACCCAGACATCTGCGGAATTATAGTAACCCCAAAGAGGTTCTCCCCAGAAAAAAGCTCCTCCGTCGGTGGGAGCAGTATCGTTGTCCGAATAAAACATCAGTTCCTTGCCGTTTTCCTGTTCAAGAAGCTCGGTAACGTTGACGATCTTCCTTCCGTTACCCTGTCCCAGGGTGCAGAAGTAGAATAGTCCTACGTCCCTTTCCTTGTCCGGCTTGCTGCCGGCGTTAGCGTCAAACGTGCGCTCGAATTGATCGATCCCGGCGACATAATTCGCGGTATATCCGTTCATGTAATAATCCGCAGCGGTCAGATTATCAATCGTTGTCGTTTCTATATTCTTTTTTTTCTGGCAGGAAGCAAACATTCCCGTCAGGCACACACATGCAATAAGATTCGCCGCTGCGCGGATCATGTTTCTCTTTGAATTTATCTTCTTCATACGGTTAACTCCAATTTCTTCCCATAGAATACGTTTCAGAAAGCCATATAAAGCTGACCTGTTTTAATGCGGCGCAGCCAATGGATAAAGGAGGTACCTCAGCTGCGCCGCTGCATAATAATTCAAATTACTCAGTATTTCAAATCATTTCTTTTTCTTCTTCGCAACCAGTATGACCGCCACTGCGATGGCAGCGAGCAACACACCTCCGACTATAAGCCCGACTGTAAGAGGCTTATTGCTTTTGGATTTTTCTTCACCGTTCTGGTTAGTATTCGCATTTTCGGTGGCTTTAGGTTCCTCCGTAGGCTTGGGGGGCTCGCTCACATGTATAGTAAGTTCAGCTTCGACTCCTTTGTAATTGACCTTCACCTTTTTATCCCCAATCGAGGAAGTATCGAATCCTTCCAGCGCTTCCGCAGCTGCGGCGACATTCTTTTTTGTCCCGTTCTCATAATTGATCACAATATTGATGCCGCCGGTGTAGCCGTCGCCTACCAGGTAATCGGTCTTGGAGGAAGCATCGATCTCGATGCCGGCAATCTTGTACTCATATTCAGTGATCGATATGTTATCAATATAGGCAGTGTCAATACGCATTCCCAGTGCCAGTACGCTGTAGTCCGCGCACACCATGGCGTTTTGGACCTCGCCCACCTTGTTTCCGTCCGCGTCAAACACCGCAACGTTTGAGTAATACCTGCACTCGGAAAGCAATTCATCGTATCCGTCAACCACATTTGAAAATTCAAAAGACGCTACAAATTTTCCGTTTACGAATACCCTTGCGCCATTGCCGTAATCAGCGAAAGAAAGCCTCTGATATCCGGAGAAAAAACTGTCAGGCGCTTTTATTTCTATAACTTCATTATTCAGGTATTTGCCGTTTGCATCGGGAGATTTTTCTTCGTCATAGTACTTTATGTAGCATCTCAGAATATCATGGTTAGGTATTATATATATTCCGGCAGGCCCTATACCCTTTATATCATGACCGCTTGCGTCATCTTCAAAATATGGATTAATAGCGGTCTCTCCGGTTGAACGAATAAATATGCCGAATCCCTGTTCGCCGCCCAAATTGGCATCACAAGAAAATACGTATCTGTTTGTAATGCCTTCCATCAGAATCATCTGCGAGAATGGCGCGAATTGAAGGACCTTGTTTCCGTTTTCTTCCTTTATGTGTGTGGTATGAGCCCCTGTAGCATTTTCCAGGATCCAGTCTTCCTTCAGATCTTCCAACTGAGTGAAGTCAGTCTCTGCTTCATAATCTTCAAAGTCGATTATATACCCGGCCTTTCCTCCTATACCTTCCGTAGGCTCGCCCCAGCCGGCAATAAACTGATCCAGTTCGCTCGCAGTTTCTGCAGCGCTTACCTTCACTGCCGCGGTTGACGTTGTCAACAACGCCGCACTTATAACAGCGCATAACGCAAAACTGATGACTTTACACAGCCCGTTTTTAATTCTTGGGTGATTTGAAATTTTGCCTGTGACCGAAATTTTCATTGTTGCTTCCTCCTAAGAATGAATATAATGCGACAGCTATTTTCGAGTGGACAATTAAGAGAAAGCCTCGCTTTCGAAAGCAAGGCTTTCTGTTATATTAAATCCTGGTATCTAACAAAGGTCGATCGATCAAAATGCCCTCTTTTTAGAAAACACAACTGCGGCACCCATAGCAAGAACGGCGATAACGGCGATCATTGCCACTACGGCATCACCGGTCTGAGGCTGAGTCTCAGGCTGGGTAGCGGGCTGAGAATCTTCAACGCCAACGAATGTGAAGCTGGTGTTGGGAGGAGTAGCAGGGCCGGTAGCCTGCAGCGTATCGTCGATCTTAACAACTGCGCCGTTGGCAAGCTTGACTAACATTACTATATTGTTCGTGCCTTTGAGCTGGGTAGCATCGATCTCGATCTGGAAGCGTAAAGCGTTCTGACCGCCCGCGCCTCTGACTTCGTCTTCGGTAGCTGCTTTGAAGTCTCCGTATACAGGATCTTTTCCATTGATCTGGTATCCGAAGGATTCGATTTCCTCTTCAAAGCCGATCCAACCGCGAAGCGTGAACTTGCTTACGGAACCGTCGGAACCGTCAACTGTACGGCCGCGGGCATCAAGTTTATCGGAAGCAGCGCCGTCCGGCTCACCAAAATTAAGTACATCGTTGACATAGAACGAGTCGAACGAAGCGTTTACATAGTGGTATTCAGATTCGTTAACAGGTGCGGAATCCCCGGGAAGAGTTATCACAAGCTTTGCAATATCAACTCTCCATCCATTGCCGCCTTCACCATTTCCCCAGGGAGAAACACCCTGTACGAACTTGATCGTATTTTCGCCCTTTTTGATGTTTACTTTGATAGTGTAATCAAAAAATACATGGTCCTGAACTGCGTCGAGTTCTTCTTTTACATAATCCGCGTCATTTGTGCTATGGTAAAGTCTGTAATTAAATGCACCGTTTACATGGTCCGGGCAAATCAGTGTCAAGACGATGGTTGCCTCACCGTCAGCGCCAGCATCAAACTTAACGGCAATACCGTTGCCGAAAAGTCCGCCTTCGCTTTCAGCAGATGCGTCTGATCCGTCGGGTGCCAGGTTCACAAGCCGGGCAATAATTTTACCTTCAGTACCAGCGTCTTCTGCATAATTGCAATTGTTTCCGAAAAACGTGCCGGCAGCCTGACCTTCGGGTGTGTTGAAATCAATGACGAGCGTGTTTTCCGCGCTGACAGCGACAGAGAACATCACAAGCGCCATAACGGCGACAAGCACCGTTGCTATGATCTTTTTCATTTTGTTTTTCTCCTTCTATTTTTTTATGTGCTGAGCACAAATTTACTATACAACAAACGTTTCGTGTTTATCATGTACAAAATATACAAAAAACAACGCGCCTTTTTGGGCAATCTGCACAAATGAAAAACAACTCTGGCAGTCACCGTAAACAGAAAAGGCGTTGAGGATCGGTCTCAACGCCTTTTTTACTGATTTGATATTCCGATGATCCAAAGCAAAAGAAACGTAACAGCGCCGTATGATCAAGCAAGGATACATCACAGAACATCTGGCCTTTGGATTAATCAACAGCATCAACATGCTGGATCCGGATGCCATTGTCTTATATGGAGAGCTAAACTATCGTCATGAAAAGCTGTTTGAACGGCTTTGTGAATCGCTTCAACAACGGTCAGTTCTGTTTCGCTCACACCCCATAGCACTACTCACAGCACACATCTACCCAGATACAGCTGACTAGCTAGCGTATCACGTATCCTGGACGAATATTTTCAGCAAAATATAGGCGACAACGGCTTAGTAGATTAAGACAATACCACACTATTGAAAAAGGGACTGGATTTTGGGATTCCAGCCCCGTAAATAGTCGGAGTGACAGGGTTCGAACCTGCGGCATCGTGGTCCCAAACCACGCGCGCTACCAGCTGCGCTACACCCCGGATCCGAGAGAGAATTGTAGCATATTGACTGCGCGGCGTCAAGGCTGAAGAACGGAGCCGGAAGCGCACGCTTTTGACGTTTTTTGACGCGGGCAGCGCCTAAAAATGCTCAAACCAGCCGCTCGTCTGCTTGCGGAAAGCCGCGAGCGCGCGGTCGGAATGCGGGGTGAGCTCGACGCCGGGCAGGTAGCGGGCGTTGTCAACGTTGTATTTGTCCGCACCGAATACCAGCCGGGCAAGCGCCTGAAGCGAGACGGCAATATCCGCGGCTCCGGCGTTGTCAACACGGTCGACGCTGCCGTCGGCGCTGCGGGCGTATACTGCGTTGCCGACGCGGATCGTAAACGCTCCGCTGCCCGGTTCGTACGCGCACGCCGCGAGGACCGCCGGGATGTCCAGCACTTTGGCCATGATATCCGGGCGGAGTTCGTAGGAGGTGTGCATATAATGGCGGAGAAACTCGTTGACCTCCGGCGTCGGACCGATATCCCGCAGGATCACTTCGGTCTGCTCGCCTTCGAACATGCGCAGGAAGCCCAGCACGCGGGCGAGGGCGGCGGGATCGGTGAAGCCGAGCTGCTTTACGTAGAGCCCGTCGGGGTCCATGCGGTTCACACCGTCAAAATGCTTGCGGTTTTCGATCTGGACGTGGCCGGAGATGCTGCCGCCGTCGGAAAGAACGTACAGTCCCGCGGGGTCGACGTCGCCCGCCGATAGTTTAGGCATCAGATTCCGGTCTTTTGAGAACCGGTCGAAATAGGCGAGATACGCGGGCAGCAGTTCGGCGGTGAGCGGCGTCAGATCACGGTACCGCGGCACGAAATCCAGCGCCGAAAGCGGGAAACGCACCCGCACCGTATCGCTCACGCGCTCGTAGCCGAAGCGGCGGTAAAACGCGAAGGAAAACGGGTGCAGGATGGCAATTATCGCGCCCCGCTCCGCGCCGTACGCCTCACCTTCGGCAAGTATGTCCCGCACCAGTCCCTGACGTCGGTACTGCGGCAGCGTCTCCAGGCCGCCCACGGCGAGCATCCTGACGTATTGACCGCCGAAGCGTGTGTTGCGGACCGTGAACATGCCGGAAGACATGACCGTGCCGTCGGCGGCGAGCGCTTTGACGCGGATCGCGCTGTCCGAAACAGTCTCTCTTACGATCTGCCCGACGCCCATAAACGTGACCTCATTCGCCGATGATCATGACCTGCACGGTGCGCGTGCGGCCGCGGGTCTGATCCCAGTCGATGAAGTGGACGCGGCCGAATTCGCCCAGATCGGGGACGCCGTCATCTACCACGATCGTCACGCTGCGTCCGATGATGGAAGAGCGCAGGTGAGCGTCGGTGTTGTGGCAGCCGAAATTGTCCTCGCCGTGCTCTTCGGCGTATTCGAGCGCCTCCGGGCCGGGATGCAGGTACATGCCCTCGGAGCGCTGGGTGGGGATCCACTTTTCGAAGACGTTGACCAGGTCCTGCTGGAGCGTCTCGAGGCCCGTCATTGACCGGTCGAACGCGCACTCCTGCGTGATGACGGAGCAGGTGGTGTGATGGGAATACACGACGATGATGCCGTTCTGCACGCCGGATTCGGCGGCCAGCGCTTTGACTTGATCGGTGATATCGTGGAAGCTTACGGCGCGGTGGCGGGATTCCAGTTTGAAGGATCGTTTAAATACCATATCGTTCTCCTTATTTGAACTGATCAGCGCAGTTTGAGGTCGTCGGCGGCGCGGCGCGTGGCGGCGACCATTTCGTCGATCATGGCGATCGGATCGGCTGCTTTCATTATGCCGGACGCGGCGCCCGCGGCTTCGCTGCCCGCCATGATGAAATCGTATACCTGCTGCCCGTTGGTGATGCCCGCGGCCTGTTCCACCAGAATGTCCGGGTAGATGGCTTTGATCTCGCGGATCGAGGCTTCGACGTAATCCATGGGGGTGACGCCGTTGCCGCCGCCGATGATGCCGGAAGGCTCCGGATTGATGATGTCGGGATGCAGTTGGGCAATCGCTTTGGCTTCCTCCAGCGTGTCGGCGCAGGCAAATACCAGGAAATCCAGCTCCCGCGCGCGGTCAACGGTGGCCTTCATCTGGGGCAGGCTCATGGGCTTTTCGCAGTGGTTGATCACCACGCCCTGCGCGCCCGCCGCTTTCAGCGCTTCGGGCAATATATCTGCCATTCCGCGGCCGGGACGCAGCGTGTCCATATACGGGGCCAGTATGATCAGATGCTTTGTGTGCTCGGCGATCCGGCGGATCTCCACCGCGGGGGTGATGAACAGGACGTCAATGTCGTACTTTTCCGCGGCTCTGTCCGCCGCCAGTGCGTACTCCAGCACCGTGTCGCCGTAAATGTAATTTTTAGTACCGATCTCAAAATACGGTGTGCGGATCTTAGGTTTCATTGGGACCTCCTTGTGTCCTGAAAGTTACAGCGTCACGACTTTGAAGCCCAGCATACGGCCGAACGCGGCCAGTTCTTCCGTAGTCGCGTCGTATACCAGCGCCGAGTGGTGCGTGCCGCCGGCCAGAGAATACGCTTTCAGGAACTCGGGCAACGGCGCGGGCGGTTTCAGCCAGCCGCGCACGCGGAGATCGTATGCTTTGGTGCCGCGCAGTTGACCCAGCAGCTTCACGGGGACCAGTATCAGTGAGAACCCTTCAGCGGTGGGCGCCAGATTGACCAGTACCGCGCTGCCTTCCCGGAAGCAGCCCGCGAGCGCCACGGTGTCGCCGGTATCGTTGTAGTTGAACGGCATGTCGATCAGCAGCGGTTTGCCGGCGGTCAAAGTGGGATTCAGCTCGCCCATATGGCTCATCAGTATCACGTCGCGCTCCCAGTCGGGGCAGAACATCTCGGTGAACGTTGTCGCCGGGTACGCTTTCATCAGCGCGGACACCAGCGCGGCGGTGAGGTTATCGCCTTCGCCGGCGTAGCCCAGTCCGCGGGCCAGCGTTTTGCAGCACTCTACGAAGGGCATCTTGGCCAGGCCGGATTCGTCGATATGCATGAAGTTCACGGTCACGCCGTCCAGCTGATTGTCGGTCATCCATTTGCGGAAAGCCAGTCCGGCGCGGGTGGCGGCAATATAGTTGTCCGTCTGCGTCGCTTCGATCTCGTAATTCTCTTTGTCCGCGTCCAGTTCCCGGGCCAGCTCCGCGTCGGTAACCGAAGCGGCGTACCGGCGGCCTTCCTCCGCGCCGAGTTTGATGGTCTTAAAGCCGATCTTCGCTTCGAGCTCCGCTTCGGGAACGCGGAAATCGCCCATTCCCTCGAATTCGCCGCCGACCATGCCCACGCGGCATTCTTTCAGTTTGCGGGCGGCGTAGAACGCGCGGCACAGGCCGCTCACTTCATCTATAACGCCGCTGTGCTCCGCGTGTCCCGCGCACAGTTCGAAGGCTTTGCAGCGGCGCAGGAGCATGTTGCACATGTCCTGTACGCCGTGGATGCCGTGGTTGTTCATGATGCGTTTTTCGGTATCCGCGTAGCGCAGCAGCTCGTAGTCGGGGGTGGTGTCCAGCACGATGATGGGCGCCTTCAGACTTACCAGCGCGTCAATGGATTCCAGCGAAGGGGAGTACGCCAGGTGCTGCGTGACCACGGCGGCAATATCCGGATCCGCGTTGAATTTTGCCGCGGCCTGCTGAAATTCTTCTTTTACCCGGCAGATATCGTCGGGGACAACGACTTCAAATCCCTTTGCCTCCAGCATCCCGATCAGTTTGCGGGTGTATGCGACCATGGGTTCCCGGGCTTCGGGCTCGGAATCGTCGTACAGTTTGATGTAGAGAGGCAGATAACCTATGCGAATTTTGTCCATTTAATTTTCTCCTTTATTATTGTCCGATTATTATTGGCCGGGATCGGCGGTTACGTACGGTCATTGTCCGTAAATGGAGCGGCGGGCGCCCTCGATGAGTTCGTATGCGTTGTTGTACATCATATCCGCCACGTCCGCTTTGGTCATGCCCAGCGCGGTGCAGGCGCGCTTGAACGCCAGCAGTTCTTCGTACACGAAAAACGTGATGTTTTCGGCTTCTTCCGCGCTGACCTCGCGCAGATGGCGGTCCTGTCTCGGGTCGCCGTACAGTCCGGGGGGCACCAGATTGATGTATGTGCCGTTCTCTTCGATGCGGTGGGTGCGCATGCGCAGGATCGGCATGTCGGTGCCGTACATGACGTGCTTCGGGCCGGCGTGCCGGATCACTTCGGTGATGGCGTATTCGCAGCAGTTGGCCGAGAAATCGTACATCAGGTCGGGGGCTTTGCAGAGGTAGTCCGTGAAGGCGTTGCCCACGTCGCCGAAGGTGTACGCGCGGCCCACGTGTGCGATTATCAGGCGGATGTTCGGGAATTCACGCTTGATCTCGAGGATCTGTTCGAGATTGACCGGATCTTTCAGCCGCCCGTTCCGCGGTATGTGCAGCATTACGATGGCGCCCAGTTCGTCCATGCGCTTGAGCTGGTTTTTGGGGAAGAAATCGAAGATGCGGATCTCCGCTTCGGGCAGGTACGCAGGGGAGAGGCTCAGGTAGGATTTGAGTCCCAGAAAGCCGCCTTCCCTGATGCGCTCCTCAAGTTCGTCCGGGCTCTGGGTCGGATGGCTGTAGTACAGCGCGGGCCAGCCGGAGCGGCGGGAGGCGTCGGCGAGATAAGCGTTGTTGGCTTTGGCGCTCTCCACCGAGTGAACTTTGCTTATGAACATCAGCGCGCTGACGTCTTTTCCCGGAAACAGCAGGCGGTAGGTCTCCTGCAGGTCCTCGATGCTGTTGTCGCGGGCGACCAGGTCCGGCCACACCACTTCGCGGCGCACTTCGTCCTTCGGACGCGGCACGGTCAGCTTTTCCAGCCATACGTGGGTATGGACGTCAATGATCTTCTGCGGCAGGAAGTCCCTGAGTTCTGTCTCATAAATCTTCCTGTCAATTTCTTTTACTTCAAATAACGGCAATTATATCATCTCCCGATCATGAAAACATTATGGAATTTATTATGCTCTGCAGATATTCCTGGCGTCCCGGCTCGGGGAGCTCGGGTTTGCCCATTGCCTCGGCGCGTTCGGCCAGTTCGGCCAGCGTTGTCCGGCCTTCCACGATCGCTTTGCCAATGCCTTCGCTGAAGGAAGCGTAGCGGTCGCGCACGAATCCGTCGATCCGGCCGTCTTCAATTATTGCCGCCGCCTTGAGCAGTCCCAGTGCGAAGCTGTCCATGCCCAGAATGTATGCGTAGAACATATCCTCCGCGGTATAGCTGGAGCGGCGGGTCTTGGAGTCGAAATTGAATCCGCCGGTGAGGCCGCCGGCTTTGATGACCTCGTACATGCACATGGTCGTATCGTACACATTGAACGGGAATTCGTCCGTGTCCCAGCCCAGGAGCAGATCGCCCTGGTTCGCGTCGATGGAGCCCAGCATACCGTTGATCGCGGAGACCCGCAGATCGTGCTGGAAGGTGTGGCCCGCGAGGGTGGCGTGGTTGGCCTCGATATTGAGCTTGAAATCGCCGTCCAGACCGTATTTGCGCAGGAAACCGATCGCCGTGGCGGCGTCGAAATCGTACTGGTGCTTCATGGGCTCCTTCGGCTTGGGCTCGATATAGAAATCGCCGGTAAATCCGATGGTGCGGCCGTATTCCACCGCCATGCGCATCAGGCGGGCGATGTTCTCTTCCTCAAATTTCATATTTGTGTTGAGCAGCGTCTCGTACCCTTCGCGTCCGCCCCAGAACACGTAGCCCCGGCCGCCGAATCTGACGGTGAGGTCCAGCGCCTTTTTGATCTGCGCCGCGGCGAAGCAGAATACGTCCGCGCTGGTGGTGCTGCCGGCGCCGTTCATGTAGCGCGGGTTGGAGAACAGGTTGGCGGTGCCCCAGAGGCATTTGATGCCGGTGCGGGCGATCTTTGCGGCAATGTAGTTCGCGATCTCGTCCAGGCGCCGGTTGGTCTCTTTTATGTCGTCCGCTTCGGGCACGAGGTCAACGTCGTGGAAGCAGAAATACCTGATGCCCAGCTTCTGCATGAACTCGAAGCCGGCGTCAACTTTGGCCTTCGCGTGCTCCATGGTGCCTTTTTCCGCGCCGAAGGATTTGTCGGCGGTATCGCGGCCGAACATGTCCGTGCCGGCGGCGCCGAGATTGTGCCACCACGCCATGGCGAATGGCAGATGTTCACTCATTTTTTTGCCCAGCACCACGCGCTCCGGGTCGTAGAATTTGAACTTCAGGGGATCGCGGCAGTCCGCGCCGCCGAATTCGATCTTGGGGATATTGGTGAAGATCTCGCTCATTTCAGTTTCTCCTTTATCGCGTATTTGAACGGTCGTTCATGTGTTTATTTCAGTTTCTTAAACAGGTCTTTCATGGCCGGGTAGATCTCCCGGTATCTGCTGTACCGGCCCTCGTATTTGCGTGCGAGCTCCGGTTCGGGGCGTATCACTTTGCGGACGCCGCAGATGGCTTCGGAGGCGGCGCGGACGGAAGGGTATTCGCCGGCGGCGGTCATTGCCAGCATGGCGGCGCCGTAGCCGGGGCCCTGCTCCGTTTCGGGGATCAGTACGTCAATGTTTAGCACGTTGGCGATGATGCGCTGCCACAGGGGCGATTTGGCTCCGCCGCCGCAGAGGGTGCTTTGCGTGATATTGACGCCCTGACGGCGCGCGGCTTCCAGATTGTCCCGGACAGCGAAGGCAACGCCCTCCAGCACCGCCAGTTCCATTTCGGCGCGGGTGGTGTCGAGGCGGAGACCGGTGAATGTGCCGCGGGCATCCGTGTCGTTGATGGGGCTGCGTTCGCCCATGAGGTAGGGGAGGAAAAATACGTCGTTGGCGCCAAGAAGCGCGTCGGGAATGGCCGCTTCCAGCGTGCGGTAGTCGCTGCTGCCCATTATCCGGTCGCAGAACCATTCGTTGCACGAGGCGGCGGAAAGGATGCAGCCCATCAGGTGCCAGCCGCCATCCGCGTGGCAGAAGGAGTGGAGTTCGTTGCCGGGGCTGTCCGTGAACTCGTCGGTGGCAATGAAAATAGTGCCGGAAGTGCCGAGAGAGATGTTGCAGCGGCCGTTGCGGACGGCGCCGGTGCCGATCGCCGCCGCGGCGTTGTCCCCGGCACCCGCGGCAACCGGTATTCCGGCCTCCAGACCGAGTTCCGCGGCCGTTTCGGCACTGAGCGTACCGACCGCTTCGGCGCTTTCGAACACGCGCGGGACCGCACCTGCGTCAACGCCGCAAATTTCCAGCATTTCCTCCGAGAATTTCCGGTGCCGCACGTCGAACAGCAGCATGCCGGAGGCGTCGGAAGGATCGGTGCAGTGCACGCCCGTCAGTTTGTAGTTAAGGTAGTCTTTGGGCAGCATTATCCGGGCGATCCGGGCAAAATCGTCCGGCTCGTGCTTTGCCATCCACAGCAGTTTGGGGGCGGTGAAACCCGCGTAGGCGATGTTGCCCGTGAGTTCGGACAGGCGCGCTTTGCCGACGGCGCTGTTGAGGTAATCCGTTTCTTCGGCGGTGCGGCCGTCGTTCCAGAGGATGGCGGGGCGGATGACGTTGTCCGCGCGGTCGAGCGCTACGAGCCCGTGCATCTGACCGCCGGCGGCAATGCCTTTAATATCTTTCCCGTATTCGCCGCTGAATTCGCGCACCGCGGACACGAACGCGTCCCACCAGGCCTGCGGCTCCTGCTCGCTCCAGCCGGGGCGGGGGAAACTGACCGGATATTTGCGGGATACTTCTTTTACGATCCGGCCGTCCGGCGTGACCAGCAGAAGTTTGAGCGATGATGTGCCGAGATCGGCGCCAATGTAGCAGTTCATGTGTTGTCCTCCGCTGTCATTGTTTTTTGCCGCCGCTGCGGGGCGGTTTTGTCTGTGTGAGCCGGTAGCTGGCATCGACCAGCTCCAGTACACGTTCGTCGGTCAATGTACCGTCCAGCCTGACGGTCAGCCACATTTTGTGGTTCATATGGTAGGCCGGGTATATTCCGGGCTGCGCGGTGAGCGATTCCAGCTGCGCCGGGTCGGTCTTCAGGTTCATCACGTCCAGCGTCGCGCCGGTCTCCTCCGCCTTCAGCAGGGCGCTCAGTTTGATGTGCATGATCAGCGCGAACCATTTGTTGTTGTCCGTGTGGCGGAAAGTCCCGGCGCTGTCGTACGGGCTTTGTCCCCAGGGAAAGTCCGGCCGCACGCCGTACCTGCGGAGTATTCCGGCGGCAATGCGATTGGCCTGATCGCCGGCGAAAAGGACGTCAACGCAGCAGTTCTCCGCTATGTCCGCCAGCAGCGCTTCGTATGCCGCGCGCACGTCGGCAACATACGCTCCGCTGAAGCTGTCCGAACGGATCTGAAAGTACTCGTCGCCGCTCATATTATCGGTTACGCGTCCGCTGATCTCACCCGCGCCGGTCACGCTGAGTTCCGCGCCGAAGTCGCCGTCCATGAAGTCCGTGCGGTACCGGAAAACGCCGTCCGGACCGGGGACAAAACCGTACCGCCGCATTTCCTCCGGCAGAAACCGTTTGCGCTGAAAATAAAGGGTTTCGATGGGTATGACGCTCATAGTTACGCTCGACTTTTCCGCCTTTATTGCCGCCTTGCCCGGGGCCGCGAAGCACTGCTCCCCGGATGGCACAGTTATAACGCAAAACGCGGAAAATGTCAATCGCCTCTGAACCGGATTTCCGGGGAAATGAGGCTTTAGTGCCGGGGGA